>DASZPH010000093.1:0-64874 GCA_035550375.1 Pirellulales bacterium
AGCCGCCGAAGCTCGACAGGCGGCACGCCCGGATTATTCAGCCGCCCCCATCCAGCGAGAAGCATAAGCGAGGAGCACGGCGCAACTTCCCTCGCTCACGCTTCGCGCTTCGTGTCGGCGCACTCTGCGCGCAAGCCTACGTGGCCGGTGAATAATCCGGACCTCGCCCAGACGGGGGGGTGACGGGTGTCGTGGTCGCGGATGAAGACCATTCGGTCTCACGGCCGCGCAATCATGGTGGCGGCGCATCGTGGAGCGACCTTCCCAGGTCGCTATCTCGCGTCACGAAGCAGACAAGGCAACCTGTGGAAGGTCGCCCCCAATCTCTGCACCGACCTCGATGTGGTTCCGTGTGGGCAACGGCGGCAAGATGCCGCCGTTACGGACTTAGTCGGCGAATGTCTGCCAATCTCTGCCAATCTCTGCCAATCTCTGCCAATCTCTGCCAATCTCTGCCAATCTCTGCCAATCTCTGCCAATCTCTGCCCGACTTATACCGCAAGCGCAAGAAACAACTCTCGTGCCCCGTCGGCTGTGGCATCGTCAAACGGCAGATTTGCTTCGGGTTCGCACATGCCTACACTCCGAAGAATCTCTCTTGCCCAGACTGTCACGGGCTTCACTGTCACCTCATACACCCTTCAGTTCCTCTTCGGCCCAGACGGCCAGCTTCTCGCGAAAGATTTTGGCGTTGTGGCGGATGTCGACGGGAAAAGACGGATGGATCAGGACGTGCTCGATGCGGGCGGTCAAGGGATGCGATTTGGCCAACGCGGCCACGTCCGCAACGAGCGACTGGCGGTCGGCAAGCGTCAGCGGTATTCGCTCGACGAGCGGCTCGACGACGATCACCGGCCGCTGGCTTCCCTTCGGCCCGACTCCCACGAGGGCCGAGCGATAGACCGAAGGATGGTTGTTGAAGATCGCCTCGCACGGCTCGGTGTACATCGGGCCGGACGGCGTCAGGACGCGGTGCGAGAGCCGGCCGCAGTACCAAAACCGCCCGCGGTCGTCGAAGTAGCCGACGTCCCCCATGCGGTGCCAGAACGATTCGCCGTCGGCGATCTTCGCCAGGGCGTTCCACTCGGTGCGGGTCACGTACTCACGGGTGACGACCGGTCCGCGGACGATCAGTTCGCCGATTTCGCCCGTGGGAAGCTCCCGCGCGGCGGCAAGGTCTGCGATCGGACCTTCGACGGCGGCGATAATCTTCCACTCGATCCCGGCGAACCTCCCGCCCACGCAGGTTCCGGCCCCTTGCCGGGTGCGCTCGGCCGTCTCCGCCAGCACCTCGGAGGCCGAGATCGAAGCAACCGGCAGGGCCTCGGTGGCCCCGTAGGGCGTATGCATCTCGCCCGCGGCGCCGATGCACGACTTCATCCGTTCGAGTACGTACGAAGGAACCGGGGCGCCGGCCGACATCACCCGCTTCAGCGTTGGCAGCCTCAGGCCTCGTGCGGCGCAGTACGGCCCCACCCGGTTCCAGACCGCTGGCGACGCGAACGATTGCGTCACCCCCCAGTCTCTGATCGCTTCCACCAGGTTGGCCGGATCGGCCATCGCCGGACGCGAGGCGTCCATGTCGGGCACGACGGTGGTTACCCCCATCGCACAGTTGAAAAGCCCGAACAACGGGAAACAGGCCAGGTCGATCTCGCCCGGTCCAATGCCGTAGAAGTCGCGGATTTCTTCCACCTGCCGATCGAAGTTGCCGTGGCGGTAGAGCACCCCCTTGGGCGGCCCCGTGCTTCCGGTGGTGAAGATGATGGCGGCCGGGTCCTCGGACCTGGTCGCCGCCAGTTGCGGCCCCGGCCAGGCGGTTCGACGAAGGTCGTCAAGCGTGACGCCTCCCCAGAACCACCGCCGCCCGACCGTGACATTGAAGCGGGCTTTGGGAAAGCGGCGGCGCATCACGATTCGCACCGCCTGCGCCGGCGGGATGGCAACGAATCCTTGAGGTTCGGCCGCTTCCAGGCAGCCAACCAGGTTCTGCCGCCCCATGCCGGGATCGATCAGGATGATGACCGCCCCGGCTTTGAACAGGCCGAAGACCAGCGAAATGAACTCGATACCCGGCCGCACCAAAAGTGCCAGCCGCGCGCCGGGGGCGACTCCCAAGTCGGCCAGTCCCCGGGCAATACGGTCGCTGTCCTGATCGAGCTCGCGAAATGTGATCCTCGCGTACAGCCGCTTGCCGGCCGAGTTGTGCCGGCCGGCCGCAATCACCGCCAATCGGTCGGGCATCGCGCTGGCTTGCTGGGCGAGACGGTGGGCAACATTGACGACGGTTGTCATGATCGGTTCACCGCGCTTGACTCACATACCGCGCGAATCATGAGTCAAGTTCCCGGCATTCAGAATGGGCGGTACGGCTACAAAATGAAAACCACGGAGTTACGGAGTCGCGGAGGGGACGAGAAAAGCGAGTCGCCGCGATTTCCTTAAACGAGAACCGGCATGGTTGTGCAGGCGTCTCACCTGCGGCCGGTTTTTCAGATAGATCACTCACCGGCCCCCTAGGCTTGCGCGC
Organism: Pirellulales bacterium; assembly: GCA_035550375.1. Lineage (GTDB taxonomy): Bacteria > Planctomycetota > Planctomycetia > Pirellulales > JAICIG01 > DASSFG01. Next base: position 2,531 of record DASZPH010000093.1, read on the forward strand.
AGATGGCGTCACTAACCCGAAGCGTAAGCGAGGGAAGTTGCGTCGTCCCCCTCGCTTACGATTCGGGTTTGTGTCGGCCGATGGATAGTTCGGGCTAAAGATTCTTGACCACAGATGATGGCTTGCCACGTTCTACTCCGCCCGGCGATGCTCGCGGATCAGCCGCTCCAATCGCGAGAGGACTTCAGCATCGCTGGGATAACGGCTGGTCACCGCTGGCCGCAGTCTCAAGGGGATGTCGTCCATGCGGTAGACAGTCCCCGCCGTATGGATGCCGTAGGTCGCCGTGGTGAATCGTACCGCCGCGTGTTGTGCGGCGACGTGTTGGGGCGACCCGACATGGGCGTAAGGAATCGACTCCAGCACCCGGCAGGCTTCGCTGCCAAAATTCTCGAACGGATCGGCGGCGACAATCAGGGCTGCGTCGGCCTCTCGGCGGCCGAGCACTTCACGGGCCGTATACTCTCCCGGATTGTAGCGTGGGTATCCGCGGGCCAGGTTGACGGCGTAGGGAAAGCCGGTTCGCCAGCCGACCAGCTTGTCGCCGCCGGTGACGTTGCCGCGGGCGCGTACCGAGCGGGTGACGAACCGCGTGAAGGCGTTCAGCTCGCGTGTCAACAGCAGGATCGCTTCGCAGTTCAGGTGCCTGCCGCGCGAGTGCATCAACCCCATGCCCATGATGAAGGCGCCGTACTCCGCCCCCTTCATTCGCTCGGCCAGATCGCTCCAGGCCGCCAAGGCGACACCGGTCTGCCGCTCGACCTCGCCGGCGTCGAGCTGGATGCCTTGCAGAAGGGCCCGCAACGTCCACAGGCATTCGAAATCGGAGTCGGGCCGGATTTGCAGGAAGAGATCGGCCGCTTCTGCCGTTCTGGTCGGTCGCACGTCGATCACGACGCAAGTCCGCTCGGCTCGGCCTCCCGGCACAAACATTCCCGTGGCTTGCGCCGTGTATTTGCTGAACAGGCGAGGATGTGTTTCGAGGCAGTTCGTTCCCCAGAAGACGATCAACTTGCTGCGATTGCCGATCTCGCCGAGGCTGCAGGTGCTTTTGCCGACTCGCTGCAAGGCCAGCACGCTCGGCGCGTGCCCCATGCTCGTACCCGTGTCGAGCGTCGCCCCGAGCCAATCGGCGATCGCCACCGCGACGCGCTGGGCCTCGCTTGTCGTTTCCGTCAGGCCATAAACCAGGGGGGCGCGAGCGCTAACGAGAATCTCCGCTGCCCGGCCAAAGGCTTCATCCGCCGTGGCCTCACGTCCGTCGACCCAAAACGCGGGATCGTCGTCGGGGCGCGGCCGTTCGAACCATTGCCGGCCGAGCGGGCAGGCATTTCTCACGCCCACGATGCGGTTGTCTTCCACCTCGACGAGGATGTCGTCGCACATGCAAGTGCAGTACGTGCAGGTGGCGTCTGCGATGATCTGATGAGCCATAGCGTGGTAGCAGCGTGGCGAAAAAGGCCCGTCCGATCAGACCTGGTTCGCGGCCTGAGCCAGGTTATTCGATTCTTTCCATTCGCGACCGGCCAACTCCGGCTCGTAGTCGGGCCTGCCGGCCAAGGCGGCGATCTCGTGCATCAATCGCCTGGTGAGCGTCTTGAGGACCTCGCGATCTCCGTCTTGGCCGTAGAATTCGGAGATGTCGATCGGGGAGCCGACCTTGAGGCGCGTCTTGGCCGAGAGGAAAAAAAAGAGAAACACCTGGCCGCCGAAGGGGGAACCCTCGATGTAGCAGGGGATGATCGGCACGCGGGCCTTCAGAGCCACCATCGCCGCCCCGGCCCGCCCCGGCAACAACAATCGCCCTGTGTCGTTGAGCTTTCCCTCCGGAAACATTCCCACGAGTTCTCCCTGCTGTGCGTAGCGTATGGCCAGCTTCGTGGCGGCCGTGTCGATGCCGCTTCGTCCCGTGGGGATCACTTCCAGGATCCGCAGCGCCAGCCCGATGAGCGGCACCTGGCAGTATTCCCGGGCCACCATCCAGTGAACGGGTCGATCGCAAGCCATCGCGATGAAGGCCGGATCCACAGGGCCGATGTGGTTGCAGACGATCACCGCCCCTTGTTGCGGCGGCAAGTTGACTTTCCCGTCCAGGCGGGCTCGCCAGCGCACCCTGGTCATGAACTGGTTGAACATGTATATAGGCAACTGGGCGTACGAGACCCCCATGTGGCGACGGTCCGCCTCCAGCAAGATCACCAGCGCCACGGCCATCGAAGCCAGCAGGGCGACGGCCAGGAATCGCGTGGCTTGATCGGACAGCATTCATCGCTCCGCGGGTGGCATAATCGAGCCAACTATAATCGGCACGCTGACGAAGGGCGAGAGCATGAGAATCGGCGTGGTGAGCGACACGCATGGTCATGTGGCCTACACGCGCGAGGCGGTGCGGATGCTGGAAAGCCTCGACGTCGAACTGGTGATTCACTGCGGCGACATTGGCTCGGCGGAAATCGTCCCCCTGTTTGCCGAGTGGCCAACGCATTTTGTGTTCGGCAACGTCGACGGCGACCCGCGCGGTCTGGAAGCGGCGATCGCCGCCGCCGGCGGAGTTTGCCACGGACGTTTCGGTTCTCTGCAGCTTGCCGGGCAGAAAGTTGCTTTTCTGCATGGCGACGACACGGCCCTCTTGCGGCATGCCTCGACGAGCGGCCAGTGGCACATGGTGTGTCACGGCCATACGCACGTTGCCCGCAAGGTCAAAGAAGGCCGCACGTTAGTTCTCAATCCGGGCGCTCTCTATCGGGCCACGCCACATTCCATCGCCTGCGTCGAGCTGCCGACGTTGGAAGCGACGATCGTGACAGTCTCGTAGCTGGGTTTGCCCCGAATCGCCAAACCCCGTAGAATCACCGGGCCTGCAGAAGACGGGCCGCCACGACCGAAGATCTACGACATGCGCTTCACGAAGATGCAAGGGGCCGGCAATGACTACATCTACGTCAATTGCTTTGCCGAGCCGATACCCGACCAGCCCGCCGCCGTCGCCCGGCAAATATCCGACCGTCACTTCGGCGTGGGGGGCGACGGACTGATTCTGATCTGCCCATCGAACGTGGCCGACGCCCGGATGCGGATGTTCAACGCCGACGGATCGGAATCGGAAATGTGCGGCAACGGGATTCGCTGCGTGGCCAAATACGTCTACGACCACGGCCTGTCGAACAAAGAGACGCTCACGATTGAGACGGGCCGCGGCGTGCTCACGCTCGACTTGGAAGTGGCCGACGGACTTGTGGAACGAGTGCGAGTCGACATGGGCCGCCCAATTCTCAAGGCCGCCGACATTCCCACAACCTTGCCGGGCGACCCCGTGGTGCGGGCGAAGCTGCATGTTGCTGAGCACGAACTGGCCGTGACCTGCGTTTCAATGGGCAACCCGCACTGCATCACTTACGTCGACCGGCTCACGGACGACTGGGTACTTGGGTTCGGGCCGAAGATCGAGACCGACCCCCATTTTCCGCGTCGTGTGAACGCGGAGTTTGTGGAGGTGATTTCGCCCAGCGAGGTGCGGATGCGCGTTTGGGAACGCGGCTCGGGCGAGACGCTGGCCTGCGGCACAGGAGCCAGCGCCGTCTGCGTGGCCGGCGTGCTGTCGGGCGTCACGGGGCGCAAAATCCTGGCCCACCTGCCCGGCGGCGATCTAGAACTGCACTGGGCGGAGAACGACCACGTCTACATGACGGGTCCGGCGGCCGAGGTCTTTTCGGGAGAATGGACGCCGTCGCCGGAACGCGCGGCCGCGACGAAAGGCGAAGAATGATGGATCAGGGACGAGAGACGAAGACAAACCCCAACGGATAGGGACGGCAACGTGCCGTCGTCTTTCGTCTCATCCGTGGTATGGATGCCGCATGAGAATTCGCAATCCGCTCTTGGTAAAGCTCACCGGCTTGCTGGCCACCTCGGCCATCCGGGGCTGGATGTCATCGCTCGACTACCGGGTCGCCTACTACGATCCGACGGTCGATCCCGTGCATCCCGACTGGTCGGGACGGAAGATCTACGTCTTCTGGCACGAGTACATCCTCATCCCGCTCGTGATGCGAGGCCACTGCAACCTGGCGATGCTCCTTAGCCGCCACGGCGACGCCGAAATCCTCAGCCGGGTGGCCTACCACTTCGGTTTCGAGTGCGTGCGGGGTTCGACACGACGCGGCGGAGCGGCCGCCCTGCGGGAGCTTTTCGCCAAAAGCCGGCAGATGAACCTCACGATCACGCCCGACGGACCCAAGGGGCCGCGCCGCGTCCTGGCGCCCGGGCCAATCTACCTGGCGTCAAAACTGCAAATGCCGCTGGTCGCGATGGGCCTGGGCTACGATCGCCCCTGGCGGGTCGGAAGCTGGGACCGATTTGCCATACCGCGGCCGTACTCGCGCGCCCGCGCGGTGGTCAGCCCCGAGATCCGTCTACCGGCCGACCTCGACCGCGGCGGCCTGGAGCACTACCGCATCGAGGTCGAGCGGCTCTTGAATCGTCTTACGCTCGAGGCCGAGGCCTGGGCGGAATCGGGGAGCCGAAAGTTGGAGGAACGTCCCGCTCGACGTGAGCACCCCAAGCCGCGGCCACGTGTTTATCCGCGTGAAGAGCTTCCACTCTTGGACGAGGGCGACCTCTCGCAGGCCGCGTGACGAGAGGGCGCTGATAGAGCGCTACCCCACCGGCTGGCTGCGCGGATACGAACCGAGTATTTCCAGCCGCAGCGCCTTGCGGGCGAGTGTGTCCAGCGCTTTGCGCAATCGGCTGTCTTTCTCGTGTCCGTCGACTTCGACGAAGAACAGATACTGCCCGTCCGACTGCGGTATCGGAAACGACTCGATCCAGGTCAGGTTCAGTTTGCCCCGTTTGAAAATGGCGATGGCGTCGGCCAGGGAGCCGGGTTTGTGCGCCACCTGAAACATGAGGGCCGTTTTATCTTGGCCGGTGCGGGAGGCGGATTCGTGACCGAGCACGGCGAAGCGGGTCACGTTCGCCACGTTGTCCTCGATTTTTTCCGCCAGCACGTCCAGCCCGTAGTGGACGCCCGCTTGCAGGCTGGCGATGGCGGCGGCTCCCTGCTTGTCCCTGGCCAACTGGGCGGCCGTGGAAGTGCTCGTTACCTCCACCGCTCGGGCCGCCGGCAGGTGACGCAAGAGCCAATTGCGGCATTGAGAAAGAGCTTGCGGGCGACTGTACACCTCGCTGACGTCAGCGCGGGCACAGCGGCCCAGCAGGTAATGGTGGATGCGAAGCTGCACTTCGCCGCAGATGCGCACGGGGAGCCGGGTGAACATGTCGAGCGTGTCGGCGATGCGGCCGTCCGTCGAATTCTCCAGCGGCACGACGCCAAAGGCGGCGTGCCCGCGGTTGACCTCTTCAAACACGGCCGCGATGCTCCCCACGGGCACGTGCTCGACGCTGCTGCCGAAACGGTCGATGGCCGCCAGATGGCTGTAGCTGTAGGCCGGACCTAACACCGCCAGACGCACGGGCTTTTCCAGCACTCGACTTCCGCTGTTCAGCTCGCGAAAGATGGCCCGCAAGGCGTCGTTGGACAGAGGTCCCTTGTTGTGGCCGAGGGCGCGGCTCACTGCCTCGGGTTCGGGGTCTGGCGGGGGCACGGGGCCGTTGGCTCGCAACGACAACCTGTAGAGTTGGGCATACGCCTTGGCTCGCTGATTAAGCAGCCTGACCAACTCACGGTCAGTTCGCTCGATCTCCGACTTCAGTCCGGCCTGGCTCTCGCCACGCGAGGCCTTTTTCTGAGGGGGACGCGAACTGGGCTCCTTGGCCATGCTTTTTTTCTCAACTGCCGTCCAGCCAACGATCTAGACCACGCGTGCTAGCAGCGTGCTGTGGCCCCTTGTACTTGTGTGACGCCACAGTGTCAAGGATCTGGCACGGGAAATGCGCTACCCCTTGTGGGGCCGGCGCGTTCCCATCCGCCCACCGACCCTTGGGGAGCGCCGGCAACTGTGTCAAAATGGCAGCCCGCTCGGTCGCGATGGGGCGTTTCGACTGCGTTCCGCAGCAATTCGCGTGACGTAAATAACTTACGCTATTGGTTTTGTGATTCAACACCTCTGCTGCGGATCTGGTGGCATGGGCTTTGCTTTGTGAGAGCGCGTCGCGGTATGGCCGCTTGCCGTGACAGAAAGAAACACATCGGCGGCAATCACTCATCTTGAGCGGCTAAGGAAATGGCACAAGGCGAAAAAATCATCGGTATCGATCTCGGCACGACCAACTCCGTCGTGGCGGTGATGGAGGGGGGCGATCCCAAGGTGATCGCCAATCAAGAGGGGAATCGGTTGACGCCGAGCGTGGTCGCGTTCACCGACAAGGGGGAAGTGCTGGTAGGAGAGCCGGCACGTCGCCAAGCCGTGACCAACCCGAAACGCACGATCTATTCGATCAAGCGGTTCATGGGGCGCCGCCACAGCGAGGTGGCGGCCGAAGAGAAGATCGTTCCCTACGAGGTGGTCGGCGGCCCGAACGATTACGTCAAAGTCCGCATCGGCGACAAGGAGCACACGCCACCCGAAATTTCTGCCAAGATCCTTCGTAAGCTCAAAGAGGCGGCCGAGGCCTACTTGGGGCACAAGGTCAACAAGGCCGTCATCACGGTCCCGGCCTACTTCAACGACGCCCAGCGCCAGGCCACGAAAGATGCCGGCCAGATTGCCGGGCTGGAAGTTGCCCGCATCATCAATGAGCCGACCGCGGCCGCCATGGCCTACGGCCTCGACAAGAAGGAAGCCGAAAAGATCGTCGTCTTCGACCTCGGGGGTGGAACGTTCGACGTGTCGATTTTGCAGGTCGACGACGGCCTCTTTCGCGTAATCAGCACCAACGGCGACACGCATCTGGGTGGCGACGACTTCGACCAGGTGCTCATCAATCACGTCGCCGACGAGTTCAAGAGAGAGCAGGGGATCGACCTGCGCAAAGACACGATGGCCCTGCAGCGCTTGCAGGAGGCGTGCGAAAAGGCAAAGAAAGAGTTGAGCCTACAGAGCACGACGGACATCAATCTGCCGTTCATCACGGCCGACGCCAGCGGGCCCAAGCACCTGCAGATTTCCATCAGCCGCTCGAAGTTCGAGCAGCTTGTCGACCATCTCATCGAACGTTGCCGCGGTCCGGTGATGCAGGCGCTCACCGATGCCAAGATGAAGCCCGGCGACATCGACGAAGTGGTGCTTGTCGGCGGCTCGACGCGCGTGCCGAAGGTGCAAGAACTGGTCAAAAAGATCTTCAACAAGGACCCGCACAAGGGGGTCAATCCCGACGAAGTCGTGGCGGTCGGCGCCGCGATTCAGGGAGGTGTGCTGGCGGGTGAAGTCAAGGACGTGCTGCTGCTCGACGTCACGCCGTTGTCGCTGGGCATCGAGACGCTGGGTGGCATCATGACGAAGCTGATCGAGCGCAACACCACGATCCCGACGGAGAAGAAAAACGTCTTCAGCACAGCCGACGACAGTCAGACGGCGGTGACGATCCGCGTCTTCCAGGGCGAGCGCGAGATGGCGGCCGACAACCGTCTGCTCGGCCAGTTCAACCTGGAGGGGATTCCGCCCGCTCCGCGCGGCGTGCCGCAGATCGAGGTCAAGTTCGATATCGACGCCAACGGCATTCTCAATGTCTCCGCCAAGGATCTTGGCACGGGCAAGGAGCAGACCGTCAAGATCGAGCAGTCGAGCGGGCTGACCGAGCAGGAGATCGACCGGATGCGCAAGGACGCCGAGTCGCACGCCGCCGACGACAAGCGAAAACGCGAGCTGGCCGAAGCCCGCAACCAGGCCGAATCGATGTGCTTCTCGGTCGAGAAGCTGATCAAGGAACACGGCGACAAGCTCAGCGAAGCGGACAAGGGTCCGCTCGAAGCCGCGATTAAGCGCACCCGCGAAGTGGCCCAGGGAGACGACGTGCAGGCCATCAAGTCGTCCATCTCCGACCTGGAGCAGGCCTCGCACGCCCTGAGCAAGACGCTCTACCAGTCGCAGGCCCGCGCCGGCGCGGCCCCTCCGGAAGGCGACGGCAGCCCCAAGCCGGCTGGCGAGGAAGACGCCATCGACGCGGAATTCGAAGTGAAGGACTCGAAATAAGGGCTTCAAGCAGGCGGTAAATGGCTGTTCGATTCGACAAATTCACGATCAAGGCTCAGGAGGCCGTGCAGCGCGCCCAGGAGCTCGCCGCCGACCGAGGCAACCCGCAAATCGAGGCGTTGCACCTGCTGGCGGCGCTGGCGGGCGAGCCGGAGGGCATTTTTTCGGCCGTCGTCGACAAGATCGGCGCCAACCGGCAGCAGCTCGACCGAATTGTGCAGGCCGAGCTGGGGCACCTGCCGCGCTCGAGCGGCGGGTCGCCGCCTCAGCCAGCCGGCAGTCTGACGCAGGTCTTCGAGGCCGCTCATCGCGAAGCAGACTCGATGAAGGACGAGTTCGTGTCGGTTGAGCATCTTCTGCTCGCCCTGACCAAGGTCGACACCAAGGCTCGCGGGGTCCTCAAGCTCAACGCCATCACCGACAAGGAAGTGCTGCAGGCCCTGCAGGCGGTGCGAGGCAGCGCCCGGGTCGAAGACCAGAATCCGGAGGCCAAGTACCAGGCCCTGGAAAAGTACGGCATCGACCTGGTCGAGCGGGCACGGCAGGGCAAGCTCGACCCGGTCATCGGCCGCGACCAGGAGATCCGCCGGGTGATCCAGGTCCTTTCGCGGCGCACCAAGAACAACCCCGTGCTGATCGGTGAGCCCGGGGTCGGCAAGACGGCCATCGTCGAAGGGCTCGCCCTTCGCATCGTGCAGGGGGACGTGCCCGAAACGCTCAAAAACCGGCGGGTGGTCGCGCTCGATATGGGGGCGCTCATCGCCGGCACCAAGTTTCGAGGCGAGTTCGAAGAGCGGCTGAAGGCGGTGCTCAAGGAGGTCCAGTCCGCCGGCGGCAACATCGTGCTCTTCATCGACGAATTGCACACGGTCATCGGCGCCGGCGCAGCCGAAGGGGCCGCCGATGCGGCCAACCTGCTCAAACCGGCGCTGGCCCGCGGCGAGCTGCGGTGCGTCGGGGCCACCACGCTCGACGAGTACCGCAAGCACATCGAGAAAGACGCCGCCCTCGAGCGCCGATTTCAGCCGGTCTACGTGGGCGAACCGAGCGTGGAAGACACGATCGCCATCCTCCGTGGGCTCAAGGGCCGCTACGAGGCGCACCACAAGGGGGTCAAGATTCGCGACTCGGCGCTGGTAGCCGCCGCCAATCTCTCGCACCGCTACATCACCGACCGCTTTCTGCCCGACAAGGCGATCGATCTGGTCGACGAAGCCGCCAGCCGACTGGCGATGGAGCTGCAGAGCGTTCCGTCCGAAATCGACGAGGTCCAGCGGCGCATCACGCAACTTGAGTTGGCCGCCCGACAACTCGCCGAAGAGACCGAAGAGCACGCCCTGGAGCGTCGCGAGGAAATCGAAGAGGAGATGCAAGAGCTCAGGCGCAAGCTGGCCAGCCTGCGCGAGCAGTGGGAATCGGAAAAGATGGGGCTGGGAGACGTACAGCAGACGCGCAACCAGCTCGACAAGGTCGACCTGGAGTTCCAGCAGCTTAGCGCCCAAATCAAAGAGAAGCAGGCCGCCGGCATGCCCATCGAGGAGGCGATCTACCAGCGGCTTTATCAGCTCGACGTCGAGCGCAAGAAGCTGCTCAAGCACCTGGAAGATCTCGCGCCGGCGGAGCGAGACGGTCGCGATGCTGCATCAAGCGGCAGGCGGCTGCTGCGCCGCGACGTCGGCCCCGAAGAAATCGCTGAAGTCGTGAGCGCCTGGACCGGCATCCCGGTGAGCCGGATGATGGAGACCGAGCGGGCCAAGTTGCTTGTGATGGAAGAACGCCTCCACCAGCGGGTCGTCGGCCAGGACGAGGCGGTCGGGGCGGTGTCCAACGCCGTTCGCCGTAGCCGGTCCGGCTTGCAGGATCCCAACCGGCCGATCGGCTCGTTCATTTTCCTGGGCCCGACCGGCGTCGGCAAGACGGAGCTGTGCAAGGCGCTGGCCGAGGTGCTGTTCGACGACGAGAACGCCATGGTGCGTCTCGACATGAGCGAATTCATGGAACGCCACACGGTCAGCCGGCTGATCGGCGCGCCCCCGGGATACGTGGGCTATGAAGAAGGGGGGCGGCTCACCGAGGCCGTCCGCCGCCGGCCCTACTCGGTGGTCTTGCTGGACGAGATCGAGAAGGCCCACCGCGACGTGTTCAACATCCTGTTGCAGGTGCTCGACGACGGACGGCTCAGCGACAACCAGGGGCACACCGTCGATTTCACGAACACGATCATCGTCATGACCTCCAACATCGGAAGTCAGGCGATTCAGGAGATCACGCGCGAAGGCGGTCGTCAGGAGGAGATCGACGAGGCGGTGAAGGGGGCGCTACAGGCCAACTTTTTGCCTGAGTTCCTGAACCGTATTGACGAGGTGATCGTCTTCCATCCGCTGAGCGCGACGAATTTACGTCACATCGTGACGATCCAGATCGGCCGTTTGCAGAAACAGCTTACTCAGCACGACATCCAGTTGGAGGTGACGGAGCAAGCGCTGGAGGAGATCGCCCGGCTCGGCTACGACCCAACCTACGGCGCCCGTCCGCTGAAGCGCGTCATCCAGCAGCAGATCCAAAACCCGCTGGCAACGGAGATCCTAAAGGGGACGCTCGGCCCGGAGACGGGGGTGCGGGTGGACTACCGCGACGGGGAGTTTACCTTCGAGCGGATCGAAGAACCGGTGGCGGCCGGTTGAGCCTTGGTGCTGGAAAACAAAGCGTGGCCGACGCGCCGTGCCGTCGCCCGGGAGCCGTGACGCCACCTGGGAAAACTGCTCCGGATGAGCTAAGGCTACCGGTCCGAACCGCTTAGGCTGAGATTCTTGATGATCACCTCGGCGCCGGGCGTCATGTTGCGGATTTTTTCCGCGATGACCTGCTTCTCGCTGGTGGTGGCCTTTTGCAGCTTGCGGTTAAAGACGGCCAGTTTCTTGCGTCGCGCCCGTCGCCGCTTGATTTCCTTCGCGCGTTCGCTGATTCCACCCACGGCAGACCGCCTTTCTAGTATCGTCAACTTTAATCTGATTCCCGGCAAGGCCTGCTTTCTAACAGGAAGGATGAGGACGGTCAACGGAGAGCTGGCTGCTGTTCAAGGTCCGCAGGCAGGTTATAATTGAGGAACGAACCTGCCCACACCACGGCGGCGGAGATGCCTGGCGGCTATCCGCTCGGCCGTCCCGCCTTTTGACTGAAAAACACCTGCATTCATGGTCCACCGTCTGGGCTTGCTTCTGTGCGCAGTCTGCCTGGCGGGGATGGCGCCGCGCGCGGCGGCGGGGCAACCGGCTGGCGGCAAGCCCGAGGCGGCGTTCCGCGAGCAGGTCAAGCCCTTTCTGGCGAGGTACTGCAACGATTGTCACGGCGGGGCCGAGCCGGAAAAGAACCTGGCGCTGGATAAGTTGCCCGACGCGGATAACCGCGATACGTGGACCAGGGTCCACAAGTACCTGCACGGGCGCATCATGCCGCCCAAGGATGCCGCTCAGCCGACGGCCGAAGAGTTTCGCGCGGTGCTCGCCTCGATCGAAGCCCATCTTTCGGGAAGCGACTGCGGACTGGCGCGGAATCCCGGTCGGGTCACGATCCGGCGGCTGAACCGGACCGAGTACGACAACACGATTCGCGACCTGGTCGGCGTCGACTTTCATCCGTCTGACGATTTCCCGTCCGACGACATCGGCTACGGCTTCGACCAGATCGGCGATGTGCTCTCGATGCCGCCGATCCTCCTCGAAAAATACCTTGCGGCGGCCGACCAGGTCGTCGACCGGGCGATCTACGTCCACACCCCCGAGAAAACGCCAAGGCAAACTTTCCCGGCCAACAAGGTCCAGCACGAGGGGGGCAACGACGGGGCGAACTGTTGGCAGCTCGCTTCCTCCGGGTCGGTGTTCACGGAAGTCGAGTTGCCCGCCAGCGGGGAGTACATCCTGCGCGGCAAGGCGTTCGCCACGCAGGCCGGGAACGAGCTGGCGAAGATGGCTTTTAAGCTCGACGACGAGCAAGTTCACGTGGCCGACGTGGCAGCCGAGCCGGGCGCGGCGGAGGTGTACGAGACGAAACTCCGGATCAAGCCCGGCAAACATCGTTTCATGCTGGCCTTCATCAACGATTTCTATGACCCGCAAAACCCCGATCCGAAGCGGCGGGACCGGAACCTGTCGATCGAGTACCTCGAAGTGCAAGGCCCCCTCCACGCTCCGCCTCCCGAACTGCCCGAATCGCACAAGAAGATCGTCTTCTGTGAGCTGAAGAAGGGTGAGCTGCACGAGTGCGCCGAGAAGATTCTCGGCCGGTTCGCCAGCCGGGCGTTCCGCCGGCCGGCGACGGCGCAGGAGGTGGAGCGGCTGGTCAAATTCGTCGATCTGGCACGCGCCAACGGCGAATCTTTCGAGCGAGGCATCCAGCTTGCCTTGGAGGCCGTGCTCGTTTCGCCCAACTTTCTCTTCCGAGTGGAGCAAGACCCGGAACCGAGCGCAGGCGGGGCGCAGGCTGCCCACGAAATCAACGAGTACGAGCTGGCGACACGGCTCTCTTATTTTCTCTACAGCAGCATGCCCGATGACGGGCTGTTTCACGACGCCCACAAAGGTCGTCTGCGCCAGAACCTCGACAAGCACGTTTCGCGCATGCTCAAGGATCCGAAGTGCCGAGCCTTGGTCGATAACTTCGCCACGCAATGGCTGGAAATCCGCCGCCTGCAGAACGTCACCCCCGACTCTAAGCTTTTTCCGGGCTTCGACGATGAGCTGCGGCAAGCGATGCTGGAGGAGACGAAGCGCTTCATCGCCGCCGTCGTCGAAGAAGACCGTAGCGTGCTCGACCTGCTTGATGCCGACTTCACGTTTCTCAACGAACGGCTGGCCAGGCATTACCGCATCGAGGGCGTGACGGGCCCGGAGTTTCGCCGGGTGAAGCTCGACGACCCGGACCGCGGCGGGCTCGTGACGCACGCCAGCGTGCTCACGGCCACCTCGAATCCTACCCGCACCAGTCCGGTCAAACGTGGCAAATGGATCCTGGAGGTGCTGCTCGACATGCCGCCTCCTCCGCCTCCGCCCAACGCCGGCGACTTGAAAGACGAGGGGCAGGTGGCCGCCAGCGGTTCGCTCAGGCAGCGAATGGAGCAGCATCGGGCGAACCCAAGCTGTGCGTCGTGCCACGTGTTGATGGACTCGCTCGGCTTCGGACTGGAGAATTTTGACGCCGTCGGGGCCTGGCGTGATCGCGACGGGGCCTTTGCTATCGACGCCTCCGGCGAGTTGCCCGACGGCTCGTCGTTCAAAGGGCCGCGCGAGTTGAAGGCGATTTTGAAGCAAAAGAAAGACGAATTCGTTCGTTGTTTAAGCGCAAAGATGCTAACGTATGCGCTGGGGCGCGGGTTGGAAGCTTACGACCGGTGCGCCGTCGACGAGATCAGCGCGACGGTCGCCCAGGACGGTTACAAGTTCTCGGCTTTGATTCGCGCGATCGTGTTGAGCGATCCGTTTCAAAAGCGGGGAAGCCGATAGGAACATGAGACGCGGGCCTTGGCGGGCAAGGCCCGGGCCTAAGAGGAGCAAACAATGAAGCATTCTTGGCACATTTCGCGTCGCGCGGCTCTGAAGGGGCTGGGAACCGCCTTGGTCTTGCCGCTCTTGGACTCCATGTTGCCCGCCACGGCGTTTTCTCCGTTCGCGCGGGCGCTGCAGGCAGCCGAAACGGCCCGGCAACTGCCCAACCGGGCCGCGTTCGTCTACGTTCCCAACGGGATGCACATGCCCGACTGGACTCCCAGCCAGGTTGGCGCCGGCTTCGACCTGCCGCCGATTCTGGCGACGCTGTCGCCCGTGAAGGACGACTTCATGGTTATCACCGGCCTGGCCCAGGACGGCGGCCGCGCCCATGGCGACGGCGGCGGCGATCATGCTCGCGCGATGGCTTCCTTCCTCACGGGCACCCACCCGAAGAAGACGCACGGCGCCGACATCCGGGCGGGCGTGTCTGCCGACCAGGTGGCGGCAGAAAAGGTGGGCAGGCTCACACGCTTTGCCTCGCTGGAACTGGGCTGCGACGCCGGCGCACAGTCGGGCAACTGCGACACGGGCTACAGTTGCGCCTACTCGTCCAACGCCGCCTGGCGTACCGAGTCGCAGCCGGTGGCCAAAGAAGTGAATCCCCGCTTGGTGTTCGAGCGGCTGTTTACCGACGGACCGCCCGGTGAGACGAAAGAAGCTAAAGCCCGCCGCGAGCGATACCGCTTGAGCGTCCTCGATTTCGTGCAGGAAGACGCCGCCAGCCTCAAGCGGCGGTTGGGGGCGAACGATCAGCGGAAGCTCGACGAGTACCTGACGAGCGTCCGCGAGTTGGAAGCCCGCATCGCGCGCAGCGAGAAGTCGCCCGGTGAGGGGCCGGTCGGACTGCCCAAGCCGGCCGGTGTGCCGGAAGACTACGCCGAGCACATTCGGCTGATGTACGACCTCATGGCCCTGGCCTTCCAGTCCGATCTGACCCGTGTCGTGACCTTCGTCCACGCCAACGAAGGAAGCAACCGCAGTTATCCGTTCATCGGCGTGTCAGACGGCCACCACGATCTTTCTCATCACGCCGGCGACGCCGAGAAACAGGCCAAGATCAGCAAGATCAACCAGTTCCACGCCTCGCACCTGGCACGGTTTCTCCAGAAGCTGAAAGAGACCCCCGAGGGAGACGGCAACCTGCTGGACCACTCGATGATCGCCTTCGGCAGCGCCATCGGCGACGGCAACCGCCACAACCACGACGACCTGCCGATCATGCTCGCCGGTCGCGGCTGCGGCACGCTCAAGCCCGGCCGCCATATTCGCTACGAGCGCGAGACGCCGCTCAACAACCTGTGGCTGTCGATGCTCGACCGGCTCGGCGCCCACGTGGATCGCCTGGGTGACGGCAAGGGAACACTGAGCGAGTTGAACGCGTGACTCGGCCGTCGGCGTGCTCCGCTTAAGTAGCTTCGACGCTCCGCGGCGAAGGTAGGCCCTTAGTGGGCGAGATGCCGCCCGTTTGATATAGTCGCCGTATCATGCCGCGGTCCCTGCAAATATCCGTCGTTGCTTTGTTGGCGTTATCCTGCCCCGCGCTTCCCGCCGCCGAGTTCGACTGGAAGGCGGGTGTGGCCAGCGTCAAGATCACGCCGGAGCGCCCCGTGCCGATGGCCGGGTATGCGGCCCGCACAAAGCCGTTCGAGGCGGTCGAGGCCGACATCTACGCCAAGGCCCTGGCTCTGGAAGACGCCGAGGGGCATCGTGCGGTGCTCGTCACCTCCGACTTGATCGGCTTTACCGCGGCGGTTGCGGAGCCCATCTGCGCCCGAATCGGCGAGAAGACGGGCCTCAAGCGCGAGCAGATCCTGCTCAATTCGTCGCACACACACGCCGGGCCGGCCTTGGCCGTGATGCCCAAAAGCGACGACGCCGAGTCGCTGCGCACGGTCGAATACACCGGCCGGCTGCAAGATCAGGTGGTCGCGGTCGTCGTTCAGGCCCTCGCCGATCTCAAGCCGGCGCGTCTTTCCGCCGGGGAAGGCGTGGTCGACTTCCCGATGAACCGCCGGGAGTTTCGACCGACGGGCGTGATTCTGGGCGTCAACGCGCGGGGGCCGGCCGACCGCAGCGTGCCGCTGGTCCGCGTTGATTCGCCAGAGGGAACGTTGCGAGCCGTTCTCTTCGGCGCTGGGGTCCACAACACGACGCTCGGCGGCGAAAACTACCGCCTGTGTGGAGACTGCGCGGGTTTCGCTGAAGAATATTTGGAGCGAGAACTCGGCGTGCCTGCCTTGTTCGTGCTGGGTTGCGCCGGCGACGCCAACCCTTATCCGCGCGGCACGATGGAGCTCGCCCGCCAGCACGGCGCGGCGCTGGCCAAGGAGGTCGGCCGCGTCATCGGCGGGAAATTACGGCCGATTCGCGGCCCGCTGAAAATCGCCTTCGCTTCGGCGTCTCTGCCGTTAGAGAAGTTATCGTCGCGCGAGGAGATCGAGCGGCGCGCGGCGGGGAAGACGCGTTACCACCCCACGGGTGCTCAGGGGCTGCTCGCCCTGCTGGACAAGGGCGAGACGCCGCCGGGTGAGTACACCTGTCCCTTTACGGTCTGGCAGTTCGGCGACGACCTGACGCTGGCGGCCCTGCCCGGCGAAGTCGTGGTCGACTATTTGCTGTTGCTAGAAAAGGCCCTGGGACCAAACCAGCTTTGGGTCATTGCTTACTCCAACGACGTCTTCGGCTACCTCCCTTCGGCTCGCGTGCTGGAGGAGGGGGGGTACGAGACAAGGGGCCTCTATTCAGGCGGAGCCGGATATTTCACGCCCGCCGCCCAGGACGTTGTCGTGGCGCACGTCGTCGAGTTGGCTCGGCAGGCAGGACGGAAGTTGCCGTAGCCGGCTTCGTCAGAAGTCGGGTTAGCGTCGGTGCAGCCCGCTCACAAGGCCGCAGGGCCGGTGACTCATCCGGCCAAGCAGGTTGAACCACGAAGTTCGCCGAATCAGCGATCTGCGGTCGGCACCGCGACCGGCGGCCCGATCAGACGCCGCGTTTGGGCAAGGATGAACTCGGCAAAATCCCGGTTGGTTGCCTGCAGCGCTTTCTGCGTCGCCCCCCCAAAACGCAAGGCCGACTTGAATAAATCGTTGTTGGCGTCGAGCCCCAAGCCTTGCAGCGTTTTTGGGATTTCCGCGATCTGGGGATCGGCCGCGAGCTGGTCCTCGTTCAGATCCTTGGCCCCGTCCAGGGCAATCACCGCCGATTGTTGCCAGATTGCTTGCCAACGTTCGTCCGGCATGCGCGCATAGAACGTGTCGGTCACCGAGACCTGGCGCTTTTGCAGGCTCTGGTCGAGGTAGGTGATCCGCACGCCAGTGGCCTTGTCGTCTCGCGCCGAGGCCAGCGCTTTGTCGACAGCCGCTTGACGCCTTGCCGCGCCCGTGGGGGCGCCGGCGCCCGGCTGGGGGTTGAGCAAATCGCCCAGGGCATCGCCGAGCTGATCCTGAATGAGCCCGCTCACCAGGTCGGCCAAGGGGGGCCGAGCGCCGTCGCCGTCGTCGCGCAGGAGCACGCCCCCCGTTCCCTGAAAGCGCGGCTTGCCCAGGATTTCAAACTCGATGAGCGCCACCTTGGCCGCCCACTGGCGGTCATCCGGCGACACGATCTCGAACCTGTCGGAAAGGTCGGGCGTCGCGTACTCGATATCCACACCCTGCTTCTTGAGCTCTTCGGCGATCGCCTGGGCGGAGAGGTCTTCGACGTTCGCGAGGTTCGCCTCCCAGGCCAGACCGAGCAAACGCCGGACCCGCTGCGGCTGGGTGAAATGGCGCCTCACCCGCGCCGCGGGAAACTCGACGATAAGAAGCTGCGACGGCTGCGATTTTGCATCGGGACTGTCGAGGGAGTTGAGGCGCGCCTCGACGTCGCGGATGCTTCGTTCGATGAAGTTGTTGAGCAGCCTCGGTTCGGCACGCCGGTCTCGCCACTCCGAGAGTCGCTCGAGATATTTTTGGAGCGCCTGCTTACGACGATCCTCCTCGCCCGCGGCGACCTTGCGGTAGAGGGCGGGCTGATGCTTCTCCAGCCAATCGCGGGCCACGTAGAAGGTGACGGAACCGTCGGCGACCGGGCCGGCGAACATTCCCATGAGCCGCTCCCCGCTTACCAGCGCGATCATGTCTACCGCACGGTCGGAAACGGCCACGGGAGCCGCCGCTAAAGCGGGCGTGGCTAAACAAAGGAGAAGGACCAGAACCAGGCCGCAGGCCGCGAATGCCGGCCGGCCCTGTGTCTCAAAGCCACAGAGGGCGAAGCCGGCGGCAGTTTTCTCTTTCCAGCCCTGCATACAAACACAGTCGGGGCCACGCCTCCGACTTACTCGGCCTGCTCTTTCACCTTATTATTCTCGACCGGTTCACCGCCTGGAAACGGATCGTCCGCGGGATCCGGCGCTGGTCGTTCCTCACCGCCCGAATCTGCACCGCTGACGGCCTTCGAAAGGGCACGACTGAGCGAACCGCCCAGCGCCCGCAGCAATTTTCCCGATGAACCTCTCCGCTTGGTCGACGCTCCTGCTGTGTTGTCGGCTGTGTCTTGTCCGCCTTGTTCCTCGTCTGTGGCTGCGTGCGCCGCGGCGCTTTCTGCCTCTTCTTTCATCGCCTCTTTTTCTTCGGACGCCTCGTCCAAACTGGCGGCAGCAGGCCCGGCGGCCGCATCCTGGTCGGTAGCCGGTTCGGCTTTCCCTGCTTCGGGCGGCGGTTCATCGGCCGGAGATTGCTCGATGGGCGACGATTCCTCGACCGGCGGCGGAGCCGGTTGACCATCAGTGGAACGCTGGCTGCCCGGCGGCGGTCCCGGCAGAGCGGCGGGGGCGGGCGGAGCCGGAGGCTTGCTCTCCCCGCAACCTGCCAAGAGCACCAGCGCGAGCAGCGCCGTCAAGTAGGTCAATCGGTGCACGTGTCATTCCTCTCAAGAACACTCACAGCCGAGCGAACTGCCGCATGAAGTCACGCAGTTTTTCGACTCCTTCGATCGGCATGGCATTATAGATCGAAGCCCGGATTCCGCCCACCGAGCGGTGGCCCTTTAACTCGACCAGACCCCGAGATTTGGCCTGCTTCAAGAATTCGCTTTGCGTGTCGTCGTCCGGCAAGCGGAAGGTCACGTTCATCAACGAGCGGCCGTCCGGTTGGGCGTGCCCCCGATAAAATCCACGGCTCTCGTCGATCACGTCATACAACAGCTTCGCCTTGCCCCGGTTGATCTCGTGCATTGCCGCCAGCCCGCCTACATCGTTTAGCAACCATCGCGTGACGAGCATCACCAGGTAGACGCCGAACACGGGGGGCGTGTTGACCAGCGAATGCTCTTTGACGAACGACCGGTAGTCAAGCATCGTCGGCAGGCCGTCCGCAATTTGCCCCAAGAGATCATCGCGAAGGATGACGATCGTCACGCCCGCCGGCCCGGCGTTCTTCTGGGCGCAGGCGTAAATGAGTCCATAGCGCTCGATGTCGAGAGGCCGCGACAAAAAGTCGGACGACGTGTCGGCCACCAGCGGCACCTTACCCGTGTCGGGCTCGCTCTGGAATTGTACGCCCTGAATCGTTTCATTCGACGTGAAATGAACGTAGCGTGCCTGGGCATCGAGCTCGAGCTGCCCCGGTTCGGGCAAGCGATCGAAATTATGCGGCTTGCCGTTGTAAGCGGGGCGGGCGGTTCCCTCGCGGACGGCTTCCTGCATGGCCATCTGTCCCCAAGAACCCGTGACGATGTAATCGGCGCTTGCCCCGGAGCCCCGCAGCAGGTTCATCGGCACAAGGGAGAATTGCAATCGCGACCCCCCCTGCATGAAAACGACGCGGTAGTTGTCGGGAAGGCTTAGCAAGCGGCGAAGGTTCTTCTCGGTCTCGTCGAGCACGCCTTCGAACCAGGGCGACCGGTGGCTGATCTCCAGGGGAGAAATGCCCAGGCCGGGCAGAGCAACCAGATCGCGCTGTGCCTCCTGCAGAACCTTCAGCGGCAAAACGGCCGGACCGGGCGAGAAATTGTAGACGCGCTGCGTCATCGATTCACTTTGCGAAGGGCGAGATGTTCAAACGTATGCTGAAAATCGATGATAAACTTTGCCGATGAGGACCGCCAGGATCCCCTCTCCCTTTGAGAGAGGGCTAGGGTGAGGGCGGTTCGCGCCCCTCTGGGGAACAGGCCTCACCTAAGCGGGCTTTCCCCGCCGAACCGCCACGACTTTCTTGCAATGCGTGGGGAAATACCCGTAGAATCCGCACGCCAGCAACTCCCGTTTCACGCGAATTGCATTTCGCCCAAGAAGCGCGACCATGGCCAAGCGCAAGACCTGGCGAGAAAAACTCGCCGACGACAAAGACCTGCCGAAAGTGGTCAGGATTACCGGGGCGATGAGCCGCCGCTGGGGTAGCGGCACGGTGGCCATCGCCGCACCCCGCGAAGTCGACGCGATCATGAAGCTCGTACGGCGCGGCAAGCTGATCACCATCAACGAGATTCGCAGCCTGATCGCCCAGAAGCACGGCGCGACGATCGGCTGCCCGATCACCACGGGCATCTTCGCCTGGATCGCCGCCCATGCAGCCGAAGAGGCCGCCGCGGAAGGAGCCAAGCGCATCACACCCTACTGGCGGACGCTCAAAACGAGCGGCGAGTTGAACCCCAAGTATCCGGGCGGAATCGAGGGGGTCAAACGCCGACTGGAAGCGGAGGGGCATCGCGTCGTTGCCAGGGGGAAGCGATTTTTTGTAGCCGAGTACGACAAACACTTGGCCACGATCGGCGGGTGAAAGCCGTCGAGCGACCACCATGATGCAATTTGTAGACGCATTGAATCGCCGTTGGTTCGGGGGGCGAAACCGGCGTTGCTAACTCCATGAGCAACTCCATGAGCCGACGGTTTCAGTTCAGCTTGGAAAAGCTCTTGCTGCTCACGGCTTGGGCCGCAATTCTCTGCGTGGTCGGCCCGCCGGTGATGCGCTGGGGCGGGATACCCAGAAAGCATTGGCCCGTCATCGGAATCGTGGCGTGGGTGGCTGCCATCAGGATTGTTCCGGTCGTACGCGCCTACCAGAGGTTTCGGGATTCAGAATTGTGACCATGGGCCGCCCTCCGGTGCCGTCTAAACGACCGGAGCGTGGCGTCTACGCCGAGAACGGCGACTCGTCGCCGCTAGGACCATAGCTCGACGGAACGGCTGCGCCAACGAGCCGCAGATAGACGCCAAACTGGCCCCGATGGTGGTACCAGTGGTTCAGCATGATGGCGCGCAGGAAGTCGACACGAGGGATGGACATCAGCGTTCGTTTGCCCCGCACCACTTTAAACGTCTGCCGCATTCGCAGGTCGTCGATGGCCGGCAGCGTCTGACGGACGTATTCCGCGGCGCTTTCGAGCGCGGCGAGCACCTCGTGGGGCGTCTGCGGCGGTTGGCGCCGGGCGTTAAAGTCGGGCGCCGTGGCCTCGTCGGCGAGAGAAAGCTTTAACACGCCGGCCGGAACTTGGGCGATGTGCATAGCAAGCTCTCCGGCCGTCATCGACTTCTCGTGAGGCCGCTAGGCGAACCGGTCCGCCGGCAGCCGCTCAAGAAATCGACGGGTCGTGGTCAACTCCCGCTCGAATTCCTCCAGCATTGCCCGCGCGATGCCGGAACCGGACGGCGCATCCGTCGCTCCAGTCATGTTGTTGTCCGCAACTGCTTGCTCGGTCATCTTCATCGTTTGGTCTCCTTGCCGTGTATGCCGCTGCGCCATCGCGCCGCCCTACACAACGCGCGACGACGAACCCAGGAATGAGTCGAACGGCGCACGCTCGAATCGACAGCCGCAGCCAAAGAAGCGTTGCAACCCGGACGCGGTCTCGCCGACGCGGTCGAAACGGACCACAGACTAGGGCACGAAGGCCGTTCGTGCCAGTCTCCCCTCGGCCTGGCGGAAGCCACGGCCAAGGCGACCCTCTACACGTCGAACCGCCAACCAGCCGAGGACGGCAAAAACGGACGAAAGGCCCACCATCGTGGCCGCCCAGGGCAAATAGGCGCCCTTCAGCCAATCCGTCACAACGAGCAAGGGGGAATCGAACCTGGGAGACGTGCGAAGAACGCCAGACAGACTGAGCCAGGGCAAATAAGGTGCCAGGTAGGAGAGCTCGCCCAGAAGAACCACCGATATTACCAGGCCGAGCGCGAGAATACCCGAGTAGACGGGCTGCCGAAGCTGGCATACCATCCACACCGATGTGCTGTAGGCAAACAGGTGGAGCACGGGGCCACACCACCAGAACGGGTCTCGCACCACGAGCGACGGTCCGCCGCCCAGTAAGTCGATCCCGGTCAAGGCGCCGTCGAAAACCGCTAGCAGCACCGCGGCGCCGGTGAAATACTTGGTCCAGAACCAGCCCCCCACGCCAATGGGCCGCGATCGCCAGAATTCCCGGACGCCCGGTTGGAGGTCCCCTGCGTATCCCCCCACGCCGAGCACCATCGCCGTGATCGTTCCGAAAGCAGTGATCCCCAGGGTCAACGCCGTAAAGAACCCGGAACCGAGTTCGCCGGGACCGAGTTCCCTTGTCAAGCCGACCAGCATCGGCAGCATGAGGGCTGCCAGGATTGCCAGGCCGGCCAGACAAATCGGCCCCGTTTCGCGATACTCCTTCCAGGCAATTGCCGCCAGCCGCGAGCGCCGGCATGCCCGCAACGCCGCCGGAGCGAGAGTGTCGGGCGAGGTGGCGGCCGGCGAACGGTCGTCGCTCGCGTTCAGTTGTCCATAGCGGCGAACGCTCCACCACCCGGCGCCCGCCAACGCGAGGAGTTGCGCCAGGAAAACTTCCCAGAAGGCGACGAGCCTTGGGGTATCGGTCAGACGAATCGCGGCGACCGGACTGAAGACGAACACGAAGTCGTACAAGCGCCGCAGCGATGGCACGAAGAATCGACAAAGGCTGTAGAGCGCCAAGGCTAGGGCGAACCATCCCACAAACAGGCAAACCGCGGCGACGCCTGCGCCCAACTCGCTGGATCGATCGACGCCGGCCGCCACCGCCCAGACATAAACACTCAGGCAGAGCAGCCCGGCGAAGACGGTTAGCTGGCCGGGAGTCGGTCCGTCGAATTTCTTTTCCCAGCCAACCAGGATTTGTAGAACCACGATGGCCGCCAGCGGCAGGAGCAGGGCCATCGCGCCGGCCGATAACCGCGCGACCGCGAACTTCCAGCGAGACACCGGCAGGGTTCGCAAGAAATCGAGGCTGCCGGCCGTCCGCTCTCCCGCCGCCACTCCCATGGCGATGAAAATGGCTCCCGGCACCAGGCATAACGAGGCCACCAGGGCCGCCCCGCTGTCAGCCCGATTATTGATGAGCAAGTAGACCTCGACCGATAGGGCGATCGAAGCTACCGCGATCATTTTCCAGACCTGCTCGCGCCACTCTTTCCAGGCAATTTGAAGCCAGATCGCCATCGTCGGTGCTCCTTGCGTTAGTTTGCCGCTGCCACGGGGACCGGGGAGGGCTCGCTCCCTTCGCCCGTCCCGCCCGTAACGCATGCCTCGAAAATCTCGTCCAGGTTCAAGTCGAACGTGCGGTGTGGCTCGCCGGCCGCCTCCAGCGCGGCAAGCGCGCTCGGCGCGTTGTCGACCACCACCGCTGTCTCGCCCCCGCGGTGCTCCACGTCGAGCAGGGAGAAACACGATCGGTGTTGATCGAGCGAGCCGGGGGCGAGGATGATGCGTTTGACGTCGCTGCGCAACTGCTCGGTGGTGGCCTGCTTGACGATCACTCCTCGATCGAGGATCGCCACCGCGTCGGCCACCGGCTCGACCTCGTAGAGAAGGTGCGAACTGTAGAAAACGGTGCGTCCCTCGCCTTGCAGGTGGGTGATCAGGTCGCGGTTGAACTCCTTACGCATGATCGGGTCGAGGCCGAGGGCCGGGTCGTCGAGGATCACCAGCTCCGGCCGGTGAGCCAGCGCGAGCAGGAGGCCGAGCCGCACGTTCTCTCCCTTCGAGAGCCGTTTGACTCTCGTGCGCAGCGGCAGATCGAACTGCCGCGCGTAACGGCTGGCCAGCGCGTGGTCCCAGGTGGGATAAAACGGCCCGACGAAGCGAATCAGTTCCTCCACGGTCATCCAGCCGAACATCGTCTGGTCTTCCGCCAGGTAGCCGACGCGGCGCCGGACTTCGATTTCGCGTTTCGCCGGGTTCAGGCCGAGCACACGCACCAGGCCGTCGTCGGGAGCAAGCAGCCCCAGCAGCATGCGGATGGTCGTCGTCTTGCCGGCCCCGTTGCGGCCGAGAAAGGCGAAGGTCTGGCCGGGCATCACCTCCAGCGACACGTCGCACAGCACCTCGCGCTTGCCGAATCGCTTGACTACGGAATTGAGAACGATGGCAGGTTGTGTCATGGATCATTTCCTTACTCTTTGGCCGCTTCCACGGAGGCTGACGCCTCGTTGGCTCGCAAAACCGCCTGAGATACCAGATCGTGCAGGTCGTCGCCGTTCAGGCCGAGTTGCAGGCCGCGTCGCGCGAATTCTTGAAACTCGTCGGCAAAGCGACGTTGCTGGGTCTGCAGCCGCCACTTGGGCGGACGCGAGGCGACGAATGTCCCTTCGCCGTGCCGCATGTCCAGCAAGCCCTCGCTGGCCAGCCGTTCGTAGACGCGCAGCACCGTGTTCTGGTTGACGGCCAGCTCTCGAGCGAGCTGCCGAACCGAGGGGAGTTGGTCGTTGGGCTTGAGCGTTCCGGCCAACGCCAGCGCGGTGATCTGGTCGGCGATCTGCCGCGAGATCGGCACGCTCGATCCTCTTTCGATGCGGATGAACACGGGATTTGACCCTGGCGACGAAGGGCGACTGACTACAGTTGTATAACAGTTGTCTCCTGCCGTCAAGCAGTTTCAAAAGGTGAGCTTACGCTCCAATGGCCTCACCGCGTTCAACCAGGAGCCAACGGCGACCGCCGGGACGGTGCCGATGCCGGCAGAAAGCGCAATTCGGCCAAGTTCACGCTTCAACTTCGCTGTCGCCATTGGCTCCCGGTTAAACGATGGTGCACATCGGACCACACGACCGACTCGAAAAAACCGTTGAACAAATCCCCTGGGGCGGGAACATATAGATCGGATTCACGACACGCACGCCGGCCGTCCGTTGGACCCAAGCAATTTTGAACCCCTGATCGAGCATTACCCGCGCATCCGCCGGGCGGCGCTCGTGCTCTCCAACGGCAACGCCTGGGACGCCGATGACCTGGCCCAAGAAACGATGTTGCACGCGGCCCGCGGCTGGCACACCTTCGCCGGCGCCAGCCAGCTACACACCTGGCTGTATTCGATTCTGCTCAACCAGCACCGGAAGCGGCTGCGAAGCTCGGGACGCTGGTGGCGGTTATGGATCGAGTGGTTTGAGCGCCGCCCGCCTGCCGAAGACTCGCCACAGAAACAGGTCGAAGCCGACGAATGGCGGCGATCGCTCTGGGCCGCGGTTGCCGAGCTGCCCGAACCGCAGAAGCAAGCGGTCGTGCTGCGTTACGCAGAAGAATTAACCTACGAGCAGATCGCCGAAGTGCTGAACTGCCCGCTCGGCACCGTCAAGTCGAGGTTGCACCACGGCCTCGCTGGGCTGACGAGAAAACTGGGAACCGGCGCGGCAAGCGCGCTGGTCGAGACGATCAACAGGTGAAGCCATGAACGAAGAGACGAACTTCCCGGCCATCGAGGAGCGATTGCAGGCCGACGCGAGGCGCCTGCTGACCGCGGAGCACGGGGTGTGTGCTTCCCGACTGGCGAACGTCTACCGACGGCGACAGCGCCGTCGCCGCGCGGCACAAGCCGCCGGTGCGGCGGCGGCCGTCGTTCTACTGGCGATCGTGGCCGTTCGATCGGGCGGGCGGCCCGCCGAGCAGGCGCCTCCCGCGGCCGAACAAGCGACCGTGGCCCAGCTCGGGACGTCGGCAGGCGGACAGAGGGGAACCGACGGGACGGCCGCGCCGCGGAGATGGACAGCTATGGAGCAACCCGATCACACCCTCTTCGCCATCCCGTTCGTCATCGGCAATCCGGAGGCGAGCGAGGACGTAATTACCGGCATCTACGTTCCCGAGCAGGTCGAGTCGATCGACCTTGGCAAGTTGTCTCCCGCCGAACGCGACGCCGTGCGCGCCGTGCTCGGCGTGGAAAGCGACGATACCGACGTGATTCAACCAATCTGAACCTCATTCCGTCAGGAGGCATGTATGAACGTGAATCGACAAATAGGGAGTTTCCGACCCGCAGGACTTTGGCTGCTCGTCCCGTTGTCGCTGTTGACCCTGCCGGCCACAACCTACGCCGGCAGCCGCGAGGCGGTTCAAAACGCGATCGCCGCGACCGTCACCGTCGAATGGCGAGCCCACGAGAAAGCCGACCCGCAGCCGTCGGAGCAAAACAAGAGAGCGCGGCAAGCGCCGGA
The DNA here is from genome assembly GCA_035550375.1 of Pirellulales bacterium. Classification (GTDB taxonomy): domain Bacteria; phylum Planctomycetota; class Planctomycetia; order Pirellulales; family JAICIG01; genus DASSFG01. The sequence continues at coordinate 28,573 of DASZPH010000093.1, forward strand.
TACAGGAGCGCAAGCTGAGGAGACCGGCGGCAGTGCGGTGGGCGCCGGGATACGTTGGCTGGTATCACGAAGCGCCGACCTGACGCTGGCCAGCGGCGTCGTCGTATCGGCCAACGGTCTGGTCGTGACCTCAAACCAGGAACCTGACGGACACTACGACGTCATTTTCGCCGATGGCCGCAGCTTGCCCGCGCGAGTCGTCGTCGACGACCGCCGTAGCGGACTCCGACTGCTCAAGGTCGACGCCACCGACTTGCCGCACCTGACGCTCGCTGACGCCGACGCCGAAATCGGCGACCACGTCTTTGCCGCCTTCGCGACCGACCGCCACGATCGGGCAGCCGCCCAAGGCATGGTGGCCGCCCGGCAAAAAAGCGGCGCGCTCGAACTCGATCTGGCTGCCGGAACGATGAGTGCGGGCGGTCCGCTTGTCAACGAGCAAGGCGGCCTGGTCGGCGTCCTTTTGGGACGATCCGCTCCAGAAGGTCGGGCGCAAACCGGCAGCTCCGCGGTGCCGCTGAAGGACATTCGCGCCCTGCTTGCAGTCCAGCAGGGCGAAAACACCGTGGTGGCTCATCGGGGGTTTTTGGGCGTGAGCCTGGATAGCAAGCCGGAGGGAGGACGGGAGAGAGTGATCCTTCACCTCCTAACCGATTCGCCCGCTCGGGACGCCGGATTGCTCGACGGCGACGAGTTAATCTCCGTCGCCGGCGAAAAGATCACTTCGATGGAGCAAGCCGCCGGGGTCGTCGGGCGGCATTCGCCGGGCGAGAAGATCTTGGTCGTGGTCTCGCGCGATGGGCAAGAGAAGTCGCTCGAAATCACCGTCGGCCGGTCTCCGGCCGCACTTGAGTCGGCCCAAAATGCCCGGGGAGGCAGCCGGGGCACGAGGGGCACGGTCGCAGCGAAGGTCGTTCGTCCCGAAAAGGTGTATATCCTGTCGGAGGACGGCAAGCCGGTGCCCGTGCCGGCCGACGGGCAGCAAATTGAGACCCTCCGCCAGGCGCTGCGGTTCACCGCCGAGAGGCCTTACCGGCAGCCCGAACCGGCCACGGGCACGATCCGCGTCGAACGCAGTGACCTGGATAAGAAGCTGGAGGAGGTCGGCCGCAGCGTCGAATCGCTGCAGGAGCAGGTTAAAAAACTCACGGAAGAGATCCAGGCGCTGCGCTCGAAACTGGCGGAGGCGAAATAGCGGCGTGCGGCCCCACGACAAGCCGTAACGCGCGTCGTCGGGGCGGGTATAATCGTCTAAAAGGTCCCGAAGGGCCGGAAGGATGGTCCGTGAAAGCGCGGATCGCCAACCGGCTCTGACGGTCCTCGAAATCAGACGGAGATACCGATGCCCGCCTTGCCCTTGAGCGCCGCCGACCAGGCGGCCTACGAGCGGGATGGCTATCTTTTGCTGCGGTCGCTCTTCGACGCAGACGAGATGGCCATCCTGCTCAACTACGCCCGCAGCGACGAAAGCCTCCTGGCCAGCGCCTACGGCCGTAAGGACGCCAGCGGCCGAGAAACACGGCTGGCCCTCTGGAACCAGCCGGGCGAAGACCTCTACAGCATGTTCTCGCGTTCGCCGCGGATCGTCGATCGCGCCGAGCAGCTTCTTGGCGGCGAGGTCTATCACTACCACACCAAGATGATGCTCAAAGAGCCCTACGTCGGCGGCGCCTGGGAGTGGCACCAGGACTACGGCTACTGGTACAACAACGGCTGCCTCTATCCCCTGTTGATAAGCTGCCTGATCGCCGTCGACCGCGCCAACCGCGAGAACGGCTGCCTGCAGGTGCTCAAGGGCTCGCACCTGATGGGCCGCATCGACCACGGCAAGACGGGTGACCAGACCGGGGCCGACCTGGAGCGGGTGGAGGCGGCGCTCGAGCGTTTGGAACTGGTTTACGTCGAAGCCGAGCCGGGCGACGCGCTCTTCTTTCATTGCAACTTGCTGCATCGCTCCGACCAGAACCTGTCTGCCAATCCGCGCTGGTCGCTGATTTGCTGCTACAACGCTGCCCGCAACAACCCCTATAAGGAATCGCGCCATCCGCGTTACATGCCGCTGGTCAAAGTGTCGGATTTGGCCATTAAAGGCTGGGTGAAAGCAGAGTAGCCCCTACACTCCCGCGGTGGGGGCCGTGCGAATCGGTCGCGCTGGTAGCTTTCGCCCAACGCTGCCGCCATATAGGGGGTATGTCGTCGGGCCTACCCAATGGCTCAATCGTCCCAGCCGGCGGTTTTCGATCCCCGATAGGGCGGCCGGCTGGGGGCCGTTTGAAAAGCGGAAGTCGTTTGCTTCGGCCGTATTAGCGGTTATAGTAACGACTTGTGACTTCAGCTCTCTGCCTGCGCGCTTTTTTGCGCCGGCCTCATCTCTGACGGCACTTTCGCGAACGGTGAAGAAGCAGATGGAAGCCAAACTCGTAGTAGTTGGCGGGAAAGCCAATCGATCGGAAGTCAAACTCAAGTTGCCCGCGATGCTGGGCCGCGGGCGCGATGTGGACGTGACCGTGGCCCACGCCACCGTCAGCCGGCATCATTGCCTGATCTATGAGCTCGACGGGGCCCTTGTGGTTCGCGACAACGGCTCGCTCAACGGCACCCTCGTCGAAGGCAGGCGGATCAAAGAGGCGTTGCTCCGGCCGGGGCAGAGCCTGACGATCGGACCGCTCACCTTCCGCGCCGAATACGACCACAACGGCAACTTTCCCCAACTGGGGGCTCCGGTGCCGGCTGCCGCGGATAGTCAAGCAGAAAACCAAGTTAAGGGACCAGCGGCCGCCGACGAGCGGGCGGCCGAGAATTTCGATTTCCTCGACGATGACGCCGCCGACGAGCCGGCCGGCGCGGCATCGAACACGGGGGGTCTCAGCTTTTTGAACGAGACCGACGATGGGCCCGCGGACTCGGCCGATTCGTTCGATTTTCTCGACGATGAACCCGCTTCGCCGCCTGCCACGTCAAAAGCAGCCGCCGCCAAGGCGAGTGACTCCCAGGAAGTCTTTCGCCTGGCCGACGAACCGCCCGCTTCAGCGAAGAAGGACGCCAAGGCGCGCGACAAATCGACGTCGGCAAATGGCAGCGCCGCGAAATCGGCCGATGAGCCCTTGGGCGTCAACGCATCCGCCGGCGAAGCCGCAAAGCACGGCGGGCACGACGATCCGGCGCTCGACAACTTTCTCAACTCGTTGGGTCTGGATGAGTAGGACCCGAACGGCAGCCGCCGTGGCCGGACGGAATCGGACGAGTTGCCTCGTACTGATCCTTCTTGCTTCGTTCGCCCTGACGGCCGAGGGGCAGGTAGGCCCGGCGCCCGTCGACAAGCGACGCGCCAACCGGCTGGCCAAGGAGACCAGCCCCTATCTGCTCCTGCACGCCCATAATCCGGTCGACTGGTACCCCTGGGGCGAGGAGGCGCTGGCCAAAGCCAAGGCCGAGAACAAACCGATTTTCCTCTCCATTGGCTATTCAAGCTGCTACTGGTGCCACGTCATGGAGCGCGAGTCGTTCATGGACGACGAAATCGCCGCCTTCATGAACAAGCATTTTGTGTGCATCAAAATCGATCGCGAGGAACGCCCCGACGTCGACGAGATCTACATGGCGGCCTTGCACGCCTTGAGGCGTCCGGGAGGGTGGCCGCTGACGATGTTCCTCACGCCGCAGGCCAAACCTTTTTTTGGCGGCACGTATTTCCCCCCGCGCGACAAGGAGGTCACGGTCGACGAGGACGAGCCGCCGCAACGCGTGACAGGCTTGTTGACGCTCCTCGCACTCGTCGACGAGCGCTGGCGCACGGCTCCCGACGAGTTGTTGGCCGTCGGCGACCAACTCGCCGATTATTTGAAGCGCGAGCTGGGCAAAGAGGGGCTTGCGCCAGAAAAAATCGATCCGCAGATTGCCGAGTCGGCGGTGGCCGCCTTGGGTGAGCAATACGACGCCGAGTACGGCGGTTTCGGCTACAGCGAGGTCAACCCGCGTCGGCCGAAATTTCCCGAACCGTCCAACCTGATGTTCCTCATCGAGCAGCTTCGGCGGAGCCGCGATGCCGACTGTCAGAGGATGCTGGTCACGACGCTGGAGAGAATGGCGGCCGGAGGCATTCGCGACCACGTCGGCGGCGGCTTCCATCGCTACAGCACCGACCGTTTCTGGCGCATTCCCCACTTCGAGAAGATGCTGTACGACAACGGCCAACTGGCGACCGTGTACGCGGAAGCGTGGCGTCTGACCCAGCGGGACGACTTCCGGCAGGTGGCCGACGAGCTTCTGACCTTCGTCGGCCGCGAGATGACGGATGCCTGCGGGGCGTTTTACTCGGCAATCGACGCCGAGACCGACGGCGACGAGGGGAGCTTCTACGTCTGGACCCGGCAGGAACTGAAGGCCGAACTAGCGCCAGCCGACTACGAGTTGTTCGCCGACGCTTACGGCGTCGCCGAGGAGCCCAATTTTGAGCAGCGCTACGTGCTCGAGTTCGCCCGCCCCCTGGCGGAGACGGCCGCTCGCCGCGAGCTTGCACCGGCCGAAGTCGACAAGCGCCTGCGAAGAAGCCGCGAAAAGTTGCTCGCGGCACGAGGCAAGCGCAAGCGGCCGCTGACCGACAACAAAATGCTGACCGCCTCAAACGGCCTCATGATTCGCGGCTTCGCGGACGCCGGGCGGCTGTTTGGCAACGACGAGTACGTCGCCCGCGCGCGCCGAGCGGCCGACGCCGTGCTGACACACCTGCGCACGCCAGACGGCCGCCTGCTACATACCTACACGGCGGGCGAAGCCAAACTGAACGCGTATCTTGACGACTACGCGCTCTTCGTCGACGGACTTCTGGCGCTGCATCGCGCCACGCAGGAACAGAAATGGCTCGACGCCGCCTCGGAGCTTTCGGCCACGCAGCACGAGCTGTTCTGGGACGATCGGGCGGGCGGATATTTCTTCACGTCTGGCGACCACGAAGCGCTTCTGGCCCGGCCGAAGGACCCGATTGATTCGGCCACACCGTCGGGCAACTCGGTCGCGGCCGGCAATTTGGTCTACCTCGCCGCCGCAGGCCAGCCCGACAACCTTGCGAGGGCCGAAAAGACGATCATGGCCTTCGCCCGCTTCGCAAACCGCTCCCCCGCCGCCATGCCGCGGATGGTGGTATCATGGCTCGCTTTTCTCGACGCCAAGGGAGCAAAGGAGCCGCGACCTTGAGCTGACGCACGAACCGGGTAACGGAGGGGCTGCTTCGCCTCAAGTGGTCCGATTGCCCGGGCCGTGGAACACGGGCGCGATTCTTGCCAAATGCCCAGTTGCTTCGGGAGGGACGTTTCATGTTGAAGGGAACCGCCGCACCTCAAGCACATTGATCGTCAGGTCCAGCTCGGAAACCTGAAGAATCACCGCGAGGGGCTCGACGCAGAAGATGCGTCGTATCTCACCGCATTCGGTTGGCCGGTTCGCCAAGGGCTTTGTCGACGGTGGCAGTGGTAATCTCCTGTCGTTCGGCCGACTCGGAGTTCAACCAGATGGTTGCCAACTCGTCTGACGCTTCCTCACGCTGTCCTTCAGGGACGCTTCAGTCTCTGCAGCCGGGCAAAAAAAGCTCGGCGGTAGAAAGCTGGCCGGTTGATCGCGCGCACGTTGAAGCGGCCCGTGTGGTCGAAAAAGTAGATCAAGATGACGCTGTCGCAATAGACCAGCATCAAGGCTGCCCCGCGCCGCGACTCTGATCTTCCGATTGCCGTAGCAATTCGTCGATTTGCTCGGCTTCACGCAACCATTCGATGTGCGTTTGGACCTCCCTGTCGTTCATGAACCCGCAACCCGCCTCCTCCATCCTCTTTCGAGCTGCCACGAGAAACTGGAACCAGTCATCCTGCGGCGGGGGTGCCTTCGCTTCCTGGCGCAGCACCACCGTCACTCGGCCGGGAGGGAGGTTCGGTTTCGCGTCAAGCACCAGGGTTCCGTCGGGTTGCAACGTGCCTTCGACGATGGCTTCGCTGGGGTTCATGATTCGCCTGGTGCAAGATGAAAAACGCCAAACTCGCTACGCTTGACGCTTGCTCTCCATTTTACTCGAATCTCTTGCCCGCGCGAGGTCATTCCTAGCATTGCGGGTGCATATCACACAAAGTGGCGGACGAAGGCCACCCTGCCCATATCGACGCCCTCACGGCGCGGCGGACAATGCCTTGGCCACGTCGGTGCGGTAGGCGGCGAGCGCGGGCAGATAACCGACGAGCGACGCCAGCACGAGCAGGCTTGGCAAGAGCGCGGCTTCCCAGATCGAAAACTGCCAGCCGCTCATAGCGAAACCCGTGTGGGCCATCACCCAGGGGCTCGCCGCCGCGATCAGCCCGTGGCCGAGGAGCCAGCCAGCCGCGCCGCCCCCGAGGGAGAGCAGGATCGATTCCAGCAAGATGATGCTCAACACCGTCGAACGGCGCGCCCCCAACGATCGCATCACCGCGATGTCGCGCCGACGGTCGCTCATCGAGTTGTAGATGCTCACCATGATGCCGATGCCGGCCACAATCACGATCAGCACCGACAGGGCCAAGAGCAAGAGCCGCAAGTTGCCCACGATCATGTCTAGAAGCACTGCAATCTCCGCTCCCGGCAGCACGGCCTGCGCTTCGTTCCCCTTGTTGATCATCCGCCGCAACGTCATCGAGGCCATCAGATTCGTCGCAGAGCTGCGCACGAGAATAGCCGTCACCTCGCGCTGCGATTCGGGCAGGGGCGTGTGAGCATGCCCGTGTTCGTGCTCGTGCTCATGCGAGGCGGAATGGTCGTGGGCGTCATGATCGTGATCCGCCTCGGCGTGCTCTGAATGTTCGTGCTCGGCATCGTGTTCATGCTGCGCGTCGTGTTCATGCTCCGCTTCGTCGTGCCCCGCGTGCTGGTGGTCGGATTCATGCTCATCCTCATGAGAGTGCTCGCCCGCGTGCTCTTCGTGTTTGTCGGCATGCTCCTCATGTTCGCCAGCGTGATCATCATGCGACGCTTCATCGTGCATCGCTTCGTCATGATGTTCGTGATGCTCGTCGCCGTGTTCTTCGTGCTCCTTGCCTTCGGCGTCATGCCCGTGACCCTCACCCTGTTCTTCCTCCTTGGCGTGGCCTCGGAGCAGATAGAAACCCTCCATGTTGATGAACAAGGCGCGATCGTTGGGCGTGCCGGTCGGCTTGAGGATGCCCACCACCTTGAAGGCGTCGTGCTTGTGCCCCCCTTCCGCCTCGATGCCGTGAGACGGTTGGAAGGTATCGCCCACTTTGAGGCCGCTGGTGCTCGCTACAACCGAGCCGATCACCCCCTCAAAAAAATTTTCCTGCTTGAAATTCCGGCCGTCCGCGAACTCGTACTTCTGGTACGGCTCCCACACCTCGAACATGGCGGGCGTCGTGCCCACGACGCGGAACTGCTCGTAGCTGTCGCCCAGGCAGACGGGCACGGCTACGTCGACGAGCGAAGCGTACTTGCCGGGATGGTCGCCGTCTTTGAGGAATTCCTTGTAGAGGGTGTAGGGCAGGTTTTCGACCGGCTGGCTGAGGTGGTAGACCGTGTTCAGCACGAGCTGCAGGCGGCCGCCCTTGGTCGCCCCGACGATCATGTCGTAGCCCTGGCTGCTCTGGCGGAAGAAGCGGTCGACCACCGAGTGGATGACCAGCACGGTCACCACCAGCGCCACCCCCAGCGCCATCGATACGCCAGTCAGGCACGAAGCCAGGGCCCGCTGTTCGATGCTTCGCCACGCGATCTTCCAGAGACTCATGCCGCGGCCACCGCCTGGTTGAATTCCTCTAACCTTTCCACGCGCGAAAACTGCGCCGCCACTTCGGGTGTGTGCGTCACCAGCACCAGCGCCACCTTCTCCTCGGCACACGTCTGGCGGATCAAATCGACGATCTGCTGCTGGTTTCGGGAGTCGACGTTGGCCGTGGGCTCGTCGGCCAGCAGCAGCTTGGGCCGATTGGCCAGCGCCCGAGCCACCGCCACCCTCTGCTGCTCGCCGACCGAAAGCATGGCCGGCTTATGGCTCAACCGATGCCCCAGCCCGACGCGATTGAGCAGGGAAGCTGCGCGGTCCCGGTCGGCCCGTCCGCGGGCAAACGTCATCCCAAGTAAGACATTCTCCAAGGCGGAGAAGCCGGGCAAGAGGTTAAACGTCTGAAACACGTAGCCGAGGTTATCTGCCCGAAATCGGTCCCGGCCAGCCTCGGGCAAACTGACGATGTCGCAACCGTTGATTTCGACACGGCCGCGGTCCGGACGGCTGATCCCCGCGATGACGTGCAAAAGAGTCGTCTTGCCGCAGCCGCTGCGTCCGACGAGCACCATCTGCTCCGCCGCGGAGACCTCAAAGTGCGGGATATCCAGGATCGGCAACGGCGTGCCGTCCGGCTCCACAAATGACTTATGTACGTCGGTCAAACGCAGCATGAGATTTTTGTCGGCGGCATCGACGGCACAATGGATTGGGCGATGTTTTACGTCATTTCGCTGCCGTTTTCCAGCCTCCTCTTGACGCCGGAGCCGAGTACGGCAAGTAATTGGTACGCGTGCGACCGCGGATCGGTTCGCTTGGACGATGGAGTCACCCTTAATCATGACCGCAAACGCTCCCAAACTTCGCATTGGACTGATCGGCTGCGGCGTCGTCGGACGCCGGCATGCTGAAATACTGCGCGGCGACGACCGGGTTGAGATCGCTGTCTGCTGCGATCCGTCGCCGGAAGCAGCCCGTCTGGTGCGCGACGAGTTCGCCCCGGACGCGACCATCGAAAACGTGCCGTCCCGCGCCTTATCCGGCCAAAAGCTCGAGGCGGCGATCATCTGTTCACCCACTCCCGCCCACCACGAACACTGCTGCCGGGCCTTTGAGCTCGGTCTGGACGTGCTTTGCGAGAAACCGCTGGCCAATCATCGGGACGACATCGTCGATCTCATCGCCCGATCGAACCGCAGCGGGCGGTTGCTGGTGGTCAGCTATCAGCGCCGTTATCGAGCGCCGTATGCCACCGCAAGACGCGAGCTAACCGATCGGGCAGAGTGGTACGGGCCGCTCAAACAGGTTCACGTCTACGTTTGCGAGCGCTGGCAGCAGACAATTGACGGAACCTGGCGCGACGATCCGCGGGTCGGTGCAGGTTACTTCGGCGACGCGGGGAGCCACCAGATCGACGTCGTCAACTTTATCACCGGCGAAGGACCGTCGTCCGTTTTTGCCCAGAGCGAGAAGCGCGGCAGCCAGGTCGAGATCACCACCCAGGTCATGGCCCGCTTGACCAACGGAGCCGGGCTCTTCGCCCATTTTGTGGGCGACGCCAATCACTGGCGGGAAGACATTTACTTTCACTGCCGCGACGCCGACCTCTTGCTGCGCAACGAGAAGCTCTATCGCGCCAAGGAGAACCAAGTTGAGGAGGTCGTCGAACTCGTGCCGGAAAGCACGCCCGACCGGGCCTTCGTCGACGCGCTTATCGAGGGCGCGCCCATCGTCTCTCCGCCAGAGATTGCGCTGCCGATGCACGACTGGACCGAAGCCGTCTTGCGCTCCAGCCGCACGGGCCGATGGGTCGAACTGTAGCCTCGCCCCGACTGGGCCGATATTCTATTGTTCCGGCGGCGGTGACCGATCCGAGTGCCATGCCAGGGACCCCGGCGATGACTCGACGCAGTAGCTTTGTTGTTCCCCAGCACCCGCGTGTCTGCCGGCGAACCGCGATTCAGGCGGGAGCGATCGGCTTGGTAGGATTGGGCAGCAACCATCTGGGGGCGCTACGGGCCGCGTCCCCCGCGGGCGGCCCGAAACCGAAGGCCCAGGCCTGCATCTACATCTTCCTCTCTGGCGGATTGGCCCAGCACGAGAGCTTCGATTTGAAGCCGGCAGCCCCGGCCGAAATTCGGGGTGAGTTCAATCCCATCGCCACGGCCTCGCCGGGCATCGAGATTTGCGAACACCTGCCGCGGCTGGCGGCTCGGAGCGAGCGCTGGGCGCTCGTGCGGTCGCTGAGCCACTGGTCGAACTCGCACACCGACGGGCACTTTATGATGCTTACGGGACGGTCCGACTTGCCGCCCGGGTTCGGGTTCACGAGCGAGCCCAAGGCGACCGATTGGCCGTCGATTGCGTCGACGGCCGGGTACAACACCCCGCCGCGCAGCGATAACCTGCCGCCTGCCGTCGTGCTGCCTGAACGGCTGGTACATTGGTCGGGCCGCGTGTTGCCGGGCGCCTACGCGGGTCAGATGGGCCGCCAGCGCGAACCCTGGTTCGTCGAGGCTTCGCCCTACGGCAATCCTTTTTGGCGCGGCGCCTATCCCGAATACACGTTCGCCAACGAAACCAAGAAGCCGCCGGCGACGCCTGACGACCGGGTCTATCAGGCCCCGAACCTGAGCTTGCCGCACGGCTTTTCGGCGGACCGCTTCGCGAACCGGCTGGCGATGCTGGACGACATCGACCGGCAGCGGGCCCATCTGGAGCGGGCGGCCGAGATCGAGAAGTTTGATACTTATCGCCAGAGCGCGATTTCTCTGTTGGCCGATCCACACGTGCGGAGGGCCATCGACGTGACCCGCGCCGAACCGGAAATCCAGGAGCGTTACGGCCGCAACAGCTTCGGCTGGTCGCTGTTGATGGCCTACCGGCTTGTCGAGGCGGGCGTGAACCTGGTGCAGGTGAATCTGGGTAACAACGAGACGTGGGACACTCACGGCGACGCCTTCCCGCGGCTCAAGGACAAGCTCTTCCCTCCCACCGACCGGGCACTTGCGGCCCTGCTCGACGACCTCGCGGCCAGCGGCCTGCTGTCGAGCACGCTCGTGGTCCTGGCCGGCGAGTTCGGCCGCACGCCCAAGATTTCAACCTTGCCGCAGTCGTTTGCAGGCCCCGGCCGCGACCACTGGGGCGCGGTGCAGACGGTCTTCTTTGCCGGCGGCGGGGTGCGCGGCGGAACCGTGGTCGGTTCTTCGGACAAGGACGGGGCCTATCCCGCCAGCGCCAAGCAGAAGCCGGAGAACATGGCAGCCACGATCTATCATCTGCTCGGCATCCCTTCCACCGCCTTCTGGCACGACGACCTTTCGCGTCCGCACCCGATCTACCACGGCGAGCCGATCGCGGGATTGCTGTAGGGATAGCAGTAGGGTGGTGGCTCAAAAGTGCGTGCTTCCATGTGGGGGGGGCTAGAGTTCGCCTCTCTCTTGGGCGGTCAGGCCGCAGGCGCGGGCGAAGGCATTGAGAATCTGCTGACTTTTCGCATAAGCCGTCTCGAAATCAGGAAACCTCATAGACGGCTGGGCACCCTGATGGGCTATGATGTGCCGCCCTGTCACGATCGAGTCCCATTGTGTTTGGGGCACCGAATTCGCAACCTCAGCCACAAACTTCGCCTTACACGGCTTGCCGAAACGCCCCAGAATTTCCCCAAGATCGCGGACATAAATCTTTCCCAGCCGGCGTTCATTCTTCTTGTTTCTTAGGTAGGAGCTTGTGAAGGCGTGTAACTCCCTGTCGGGTCCGATCCTGGCAACCCGCTTTTCTACGATCTTCTGTACGATCTCCTCGTACTGCGCGTAGGTAATGATGAGCAGGTATGAGACTAGGTAGGATTCGAGTTCTGGAGGCGGAGCTTTACCCAGCATAGCCTTGCAAGACTTTATCGCGTCTTCCACTCTTGCAAAATGCATTCGTGTGCCAACTCACTAGGCGCCAAACAGAATCTTCTTTGCGCGTCGGATTCTTCGTTTCACGGACTGGGTATTCGTAGTGGCAGCCGTCGTGCTGTCAAAGAACACTTTGTCTCTCTTCAGCCGTTGAAACCGTCGCTTAATGTCATCGGGGATGCGCCCTTTATGCGCGGCGAACGCCAAGAACACGGCATCAAACACGGCCGCATTAAGGCCGGCCTTGATGTGAAATGGTTTTGCTCCCAGGCTGTCATGGACAGCATCTACTGTCCTTTGGAAAAGATCACGATGCGACTCGATTGTCGGCTTGTCGGGACGACGCATGTCTTCCATGTAGTCCGACAAAAAATCTTTCAGAGGTCTCTTGTATGCAGACATGGAATCGTGCATCGCAAAGAACCGCAGGATTAGCTCGACATCGCGAAGTCTGGCATCAGCCTTTGGCCTTCCGACAATTTTCCGCCACTTTGTCACGTTCTGACGCCATTCGATCGGCACTTTCGATCTCGCGGACGGAGGCGTGTTTAGCCTAATCAACAATTCGTTGAACGATCCGTGAAAAATGCAATTGCGAATCTCTTGTCCGACGAGCGATGTTCCGCCGGTATTGAGCCGTTCAAAGACGTGGTAGATGCCGCTGCGACCTTTCGGCTTTAGCTGCTTTATTACGAACGAACGAAGTACGGAGTTATTCAGGCGCCTAAAGGCCGCCAAATCGGTCGCCTCCAGATCGGCGTATGTCTTATTCGAGTACGGACTGTTCTCGTCAATTTGCAACTTAAACTCAATATCTGTCGGCTCTGCCGGGTCTCCGATAAGTCCCTTAAAGAACGAGGCGATGCTTTTTAGTCGTTGCTGGCCGTCGACAACCAATAATTTGTCGTCTGAGTCTGAGAAAAGAAAAATAGGCGGTACGGGGATGCCAAGCAGAAATGACTCAATGAGCCTACTTGACTGCTTGGGCTTCCAGATAAATTTTCTTTGAAACTTCGGTACTACAATGTCACCCCTGGCCATCTTCTCATTAAGAATCTCCAGCGTGAAATCGGCGGGATAGGTGACGATTTCAAACGACCCCGGAGAGCTTTCCTGATCCTCGACTTCGCTTCCAATTGCGGCCCTGAAATCAGAATCTTCGGTGTCGTCGGGTGACGATTGCGTCATGGTGTCTCTTTCTAGCTGCGAACGTCTTTTTGGCAGCCGTGTCATTGCGGGAATGAGCGTGTATTCATGCTTTCTCATTGGCCGCCCTCCCAAACGGAACTGACATTCCGGTCGGAGGGCGGTCCGCGCCTTGGCGGCGCAGCGGCCTTATATACCGCATTAGGAGCCGGCGAACGCCGGTCGGGTTCGATTCCCCCTCTCTCCGCTCTTAGGCTTTGATTTGCCGTTTGGCAGCCGCTAGGAGCGTCTTTCTCGCCCAAGTTGATGTTTTGCCGCCTGCGGCGCGTTCCAAAAGCTTCAGCTCGTTGGGCGATACCCGAACCTGAAACTGGATTGTGCGCCGGTCGTCTTCGGCCTTCGGTGGCCTTCCACGTTGAGTATCCATGCCAATAGTGTATCGACAAAAAATTATGGTTCAACCCCCTTGCCAGCCGATTAAATGTCTCTACAATAAATGGCGTGAAAAGAAAACCCCGAAGCGACTGGTAATCGCTTCGGGGCGAACAATCCGGCTGGTCGCCAGACTGTCTCTGGTAAAGCAATTCTAGCGACCGGCCCCTGACAAGGGAAACGGCGCTATGATGATCGCTTGTGCCCACACGGCGCGAAGACGGATGGGAACCAATCGCAACGGCAGCCAGCGCTGGCGTTGCCTCTCGTGCGGCAAGACTTGGACCGAGGCTAGGCCGCAACCTCTCGGCACGATGACCATTTCGGTAGATGATGCCAAGCTCGCGTTGCGGCTGCTCGCTGAAGGTTCGTCGCTCCGCTCGACGGCCCGCGTGACCGGCCTTCAGCGAAACACAATCTGCAAGCTCATGGTCTACTTCGGGGAACGCTGCCGCCGATTCCTGGATCAGCGGATGCGCGGCTTGACTCTTGGCCACTTGGAATTCGATGAGCAGTGGACGTTCGTCCTCAAGAAGCAAGACAAGCTCACGATCGAGCAGCGCGCCAAGTGCCACGACATTGGCGACATCTACCTGTGGACCTGCATCGACCAACACACGAAGTTGATGCCGTCCTTCCGGATCGGCAAGCGCACTGGGGACAACGCCCGGCGCTTCATGCTCGACGTTGCCGCCCGGCTCGTCTGGCCAAAGCCCCACGTCTCGGATAGCCATGCCTTCGCGGCTGGCTCCTTCAAGCGGATCGTCCAAATCTCGACCGACGCCTTCGCAGGCTATCCCGAAGCCGTGGACCTGGCCTTCGGCCCCTACGCAAAGTACGGGATGATAATCAAGGAATATCGCAACGCGAAGATCATCTACACGCCGTCGGAGATAGTCGGCACGAAGCGAACCGCCCGGCGCGGGATGACCGAGAATGAGAAGTGGTCGATATGCACGAGCCACATTGAACGGCTCAACGGCACCCAACGGCTGTTCATGCGGAGGCTCAACCGACTCACGTATTGCTTCAGCAAGAAGCTTCGCAACCTGGAAGCAGCGTTCTCCATGTTTGTCGCCTATTACAACTTCATTTGGCGAACACGCAAGCCGGGGAAGTCCGGGAAGCAGCGACCCACGGCCGCGATGATGGCCGGCATTGCCGACCACATTTGGACGTTCGACGAACTCTTCGCCGCTGTGCTGGCATAGCCTATCGTCACGAACGACAATAAAGCGCCAGCTTGGTGGTTCCAGTCCAGTTCCCTCTGTTCTGGGCTGAACGTCGGAAGACAGCCACCAAGCTGGCGTTTCGGGCGCGGCCCAGCAAAGGAGGTCCCTATGACCAAACTTTTGACTGTGGCGCGTCCCAATGGTCGGACACGCTAGCGGGCGGCAACCCGTTAGCCCTGACCAGCGGGAGTACAAAATACCGCAGGCCCACAAGTTGGTGCTTGCCGGTGCCTCTTGCGGACACCCTGCGGCGCGCCCTTGTTCTCGATTGGGAGCGGCTTGGCGCGGCGCGCGAAAGAATGGCCTACTCACGGGACATCACCAGCCGGGTAGGCACGCACTTTTGAGCCACTTCCAGCAGTAGGCACGGCGACGGCACGACGGAGCCTGCCTGCTACTATGGCGGGGTGCGCGCATCGTTACGGTCCACGCATCTACGCGTCGGCGCGGCCGGGGCTCTGTCTGTTTGGGGGCGAGCCGGTATCGCGCCTTCTGACCCGGCGCGGCGATGGGTGTGGACCGCTGAGTAGCGGCTGACCGGGATCGATTCGGCGGCGCGGCAAAGAACGCGTCTTGGCCGATTGCTCCGACTCGTCGCTCGTCCGGTTGCGCGACATCAAGGTGAGCAGCGCCGGAAGCATGATCATCGAGGTGAACATACAGCAGCTCACGCCCAGCGTGAGCACGCGACCCAGGCTCTGCAAGCCCCGATGGCTGGCGATCATCAGCGAGCCGAAGCCGACGACCGTCGTCAATCCGTCGACCAGCACCGCGACCGCCGTCGCCGGCGACATGCGGTAACGGCCCCGCTGCTCGCGGTACTCGTGAATGATGTGTACGCCGTAGTCGACGCCGATGCCGAGCATCAAAGGAAGCGCGATCATGTTGGCCGGATTGAGGGGCACCTCCAGGATGCCCAGCAGCCCGAACGTCTGCAACACCCCCAGCCCCAGCGGCATCGCGGCCAGAATGGAATAGCGCACGCTGCGCAGGTCGACGATCAGCACCACCATGATCACAAGCAAAGCATAGAGGGCGGCCTCCTCGTAGCTCGACTTCATCTCCAGCGACGCTTCGTAGGCTTGCAGCGGGTTGCCGGTCGCACGAGGATCGACGCTCCGCACCTCTTTGACGAAGCGCTCTAGGGCGTCCATGTCCCAGATGTTTCCGCGTCCGTAGATTTTCAGCAGGTGATGACCGTGGTTGCCCACAAATCGCTGCACGAGGCCGTCGGGCAGATCGGCCAGTTCCGGCGGCTCCGGGTTGGCCATGCTCCGCAGGATGTGGAGCCGGCTGAGCAGGTCGCCCGCCATATTCTGTTGAAACTGCGAGAGCCACTGATAGTAGTCGCCCTGGACCAGCTTCCGTAGCCGATCGCGGATTTGCTCCAGCTCGCGAACCGCCCCGCGGCATTCGGGAATGCGGGCGATGCACTGCTGCATGCGGCCCAGCGCCCGGCCGATGAAGTCGGGTTTGTCGACGGGGATCAGCGGTGGGCGCTCGTCGAGGTTGGCCAGCCGCTGCTGAATCCGCTCGATGATCGGCCCCTTGACGTTGTGGTCCTTCGGCAAGAGCGACGCGATCTCTTCGACCCGCTCGACGCTCTCCAGCTTGAGCATGGCTTCCTTGCGGGCCAGCAACTCGTCGGGGTCGTTGGCGATCGACAAGGCGTACCAGACGCTCTGGTTCGATTCTGAGAGCAGTTTTTGCTCCAGTTCGACGCTTTCCAGTCCGTCGGCCTGCAGGTTGAGCAGGTTATGATCGTACCAGAGGTGCTCGACTCCCATCGCGACGACGGCGGTGAAAACCGTGGTCGATGCCAGAAGCAGCCGGGGCTTTTTCAAAAGCGGCGCGATCCAGGTGTGCACCGCCAGCGGCTCGGGAATGCGCATTCCCATTCCGCTGCGATCGACCAGGGCAATCACTGCCGGCAGGACCAGCAGTTCGGCCACGGCGCACAAGAGAATTCCACCGCCGGCGATCGTCCCCAACTCGGCGATGCCGGTGAAGTCGGTGAACGAGGCCGCGAAGAACGAAATGGCCGTGGTGATCGCCCCCGTGAGAATGGCGGGTCCCACGCCATGGGTCGTCTGCAAAAGGGCCTCCTTGCAGGATGCCACCGTCTTTCGCACTTGCAGATAGCGGGCCACGTAATAGACGCCGTAGTCGATGCCGATGCCGATCAATGTCACCGTGAACGACATGCTGAGGATGTTCAGGTGTCCGACGGTGTAGGTCAGGTAGCCGAACGACCAGGCGATCCCGATCAGCAGCACCAGGTTGGCAAGCAGGGCGTGTCGTACTCCGCCGAAGCCGGCCACGAAGAGGCAAGCCACGCCCACCAGCGAGAGCAAGCTCGACCAGTACATCGAGATCTCGCTGGAGCGCATCTCGTCGTTTTCCATCACAGGCAAGCCGGTCAGGCCGATCTTGATGTCTGGGTGCCGCGCGTTGAGCTGCGCGATCAGGTCTCGCAACGCGTCGACGGCCTGACTGTTGCGGGCGAATCCCCCTTCGTCCTGGGCCAGTCGCAGGAGCACGAAGCCCAGAGTGCCGTCTTTGGTGAGCAGGTACTCGGCGTTCAGTTCGCTGAGGGTGGCGAACGACTGGGGCATTTCGGGCCAGGGAGACTGGTAGCGGTCTTTCTGCAAAAGGGTTGCGAGCAGCGAGTCGGTCAGCCTTTCTGCCTCATGGCCCACGACGGTCGGGTCGATGGCTTCCGGATGAGCGGCGGCCGCCTCCAGGTTTTCGTTCATGCCGCTCAGAAGCCGGCCGAGATTCAGCCGCGACCAGTTCCCTTCGTCGATAATCGGGCTGACGCTGTCGAGGAATTGCTCGATGCCGAGGAGTTCTTCCTGCGAGAGATAGTGCAGCCCCTTGGCGCGAATCTTGCCTAAGTCCACACCGTGCAGCACGGCGTGAAACAGGCGGTCTTCGCGGGCCAGCATGGTGGAGATTTCGTCGAGTACCGGAACGACATGTTCGCGGCTTGCTCCCTCGACGACTACCACGGCGTCGTCTTCGTCGCCGAACTCGTTGATGTAGTCGATCCAGAGGCGGTTGTAGTCGCTCTCCGGATTCAGCAGATCGAGCCGGCTGGTGCGATAACCGAGATGTTGCCAGGTGTAGGCCAGCGAGACGGCCGTCAGGGCAACCGCCAGCGCAACCACGGCGGCGGGGTAGCGAAGGGCGACGCGCGTCGCCAGATCGAGGGGAAAAGCCAGGAGCGATGGTTCGGGCGCGCTAGATCGATCGGCGGACATCGGTCTCCTGCCAAACAAAGTGGATCATCACGGATGCGCCCGAATTCTGCTTCGAGGAACAGCAGAGCGACGCGCGCCACCGTCCCCGTTCCTAAAAGAAATGGGCGGCGGATTGTAGCGGCCGCGGGCGGACAAGAAAAGACGAGCTTGGCGGCCCTAAGTCCTTTTGCTGAAACCGGATCGAGGCGAAAAAATCCGGCCCTACTCGGGTAGCGGCTTCCCTTTGGTTTCGGGAACGAACGGGAGCACCAGCAAGCCCAGCAGAAAGACGCTGCACATGGTCACGCCGGCGTAGCGCATCGGCTCGTTTTTGTGGCCAAAAACTTCGCTGGTGAGCAACCCCAGGGCCGAAGGCCCGGCCGCTGCGACGAGCCGACCCACGTTGTAGCAGAACGAGGTGCCCGTGCTCCGCAGGTGCGTGGGAAATAACTCCGGGAAATAGATCGCGTAGCCGCCAAACAGCGAAAGCTGGCAGAATCCCATGATGGGGATCATCCAAAAAACGTCGGTGATCGTCTGGAAGTTCCAGAACACAAATGCGGTGCTGGCCGCCGCCAGAAAAAAGGAGATGGCAAATGTCGGGCGGCGCCCCAACCAATGTGTGACCCGGCTGAAGGCGTAGATTCCGCAGAAAGCGCCCAGGTTGAGCATCACCGACGTAATGGCGGCCCAGCGCGTCAGCCGTCCGTTGATATCTCTTGTCCGCTGCTGGATGCGGTTGACGTGGGTTGCGACGCCATCCGTGCTCGGCGTGGCGGAACGCAGGTACGCCTCCCGCCTCAGCCGTTCTTCCTTCGTCTGTGGCGAAAGTTTTTTGATCGCGTTGCCGCCGTCAAGAAGACCGAGCACGGCTTCGGGCGTGATCGTCTCGCCCGATTGGAACAGCTCGACCGCGGCGCCGTACAGGCGCTCGGCATCGCGCGTCCCGGCCTCGGGGCTCAGAAGGCTCGCAGGCTGAATCTTGTCGCGGACATCGGCCAGTTTTGCGGGGTCCGACAAGAGCAACCCCAGGAAACTCTGATCGAGCGCCCCTTCGCCGTTCTGGCGTGCTTCCGACTCGAAGGTTTTGCGAAACACGAGCCGCGTGAGGTCGATGCTATAGAAGCCGATGGCCCACAATCCCACCACCCCGCAAAACGCCATCGCCAGGCCCAAGAGAGCGTGCGATCGCCAGCGCGGGTTTCCGAAGAGCTCGGCGTAGGATCCCAGTTTCTTCGCTACTGCGCCCTCGGCCGCCGTCGCCTGCCAGCGCTCTGGTTCTTTGAGTTTCCGTCGGATGAAAATCGCCAAGAGCGCCGGCACCGTTCCCACGACAAACATCACCCGCCAGGCGCTGACGGCCGTGAGTCCGAAACGTTCGGCAAAAAACGTCTCCAGCGCGCCGGTTTCTTCCAACCTGCCCAGGCTGAGGCTGATGAGCGCGGCCGCGATGTTGCCGACGGCGGAAAGGGCTTGTAGCAGGCCCAGCGCAAAGGGGCGGGCGCGGTCGGGCATCACCTCGGCCACGAGCGCCACCCCGACCGCGAATTCGCCTCCTACGCCCAGGCCGGTCAAGAACCGATAGGCGGAAAAGTCCCAGATCGACTGCGAGAAGGCGCTCAAGCCCGTGCAGAGCGAGTAGATCAAGATCGTCCAGAGCATCGTCTTGGCCCGACCGATGCGATCGCCCAGCACGCCGAAAACGATGCCGCCGGTCGCCCAACCGATCAAGAAGATCGACGTGGCGTAGCCGCCGTACTTGTCGATATGCGGATCGGAGGGGGGCAGGCCAAGCAGGTCGGTACACGCCGGCCGACGCGCCAGGTTGAACAATTGCTGGTCCATCGTGTCGAATAGCCAGCCGAGCGCCGCCACCACAAAGACAAACCAGTGGTAGGAGTTCAGTTCTCGATACCAGGGACGCTCAGGGACGATCGACATGGGGACGGTCCGAGGGGAGTCGAGGCGGGTAGATGTGTCGAAATTGAACACAGCTAATCCACCTCGTCAAGGCGGACGCGGGCTCCTCACGGCGCACAACGGTGGGCGCCGCCGTTTCAACTCAGGTCGCGATACTCGCGCACCTGGAAGATGATGATCGCCAGCAACAGCGAGCCGGCGGCGATCCCCGCCAGGGTCCAGCCGGCGGCCCCGCCCGAGATCGGCTCGAACCAGCCCGGTCGCTGCACGCCGTCGGTGGCCCCTGCGGCGTACATCAGCGACCGTCCGTAGTAGTTCACGGCCAGGCGCTTGACGATGCCCGGCATGTTGCCCAGCAGCATTTCCATGAACAGGGCGTAGACCAAGGCGGCGATCGTCGAGTGCCGCAAGAGCACGGCGAACATATGAAACAGCCCCAGGTAGGCCAGGGTGCTGTACAAAATGGCGGGCAAGAAAAGTTGATAGGCCAGTTCGCCGGCCGGACCGGCGAAGCGGCAATAGAGATTGAAGCTCAGCGCTACCAGGCCGATCGAGAGGGGCAACGCCGCGGCGAACTTGGCCGAGAGGATCAGCCATCGTGGGATCGGACGAATCAGCAAAAAGAGCAGCGTGCGGTCTTCGCGATCGGCCCCCACACTCGACGTGCCGTAGGCCAGCGCGCAGACGGGCACCATAAAGGCCACAAACACCATGATCAAGTAATTGCTGAAGGCCTGAAACGATTCGTCGAGGCTGCCGATCCGGTCGTACCGCCGCCTTGCCAGGAACAACAGGCCGCCCCCCATCGGCACGAGCACCATCAGCGTGCTCGTTGACCAGAACAGCCGCCGGAAGGAAAGCCAGAAGAGTGTGATCCAGGCCCGCAAGAGCATCATGACGCGCCCCGCTCGAGATAAACGAATACGGCCTCGGCACCCGAGTCGAGCGTCTGCATCCGCTCCAGGGCAAACTTGTGCTCGGCGACGAGCTGCGCAACGCTGGCGAAAAACTTGGTGGGCTGGGTCGTTTTGACCGTCAGCTTGTCGCCCTGCAGCTCGACGCTGCGCACCTCGACGCTCGCCGCCAGCAGCGAGGCCAGTTCGCGCGTGCGGTCGCTGGCGATTTCGATCACCAGGGGCTGGTCATCGAGCAGGTTGCGAACTTCGGCCAACGTGCCGGCGGCGATGATCCGGCCGCGCGAGATCATGACGATCGTGTCCGCCAGGCTTTCGACGTCGACCAGGATGTGGGTCGAGACGAGCACGGCCTTGCCCCGCTCGGCGAGCCGCAACAGCAGCTCGTTGATTTCGCGCCGGCCGCCCGGGTCGATTCCGTTGAGCGGCTCGTCCAAAAGCAGCAAATCGGGGTCGTGCACCAAAGCCTGCGCCAGCTTGATCCGCTGCCGCATGCCGTGGCTGCAGCCCCCCAGCCGCCGGCCGGCCCGCTCCGTCATGCCGACCTCTTCCAAGGCCAGTTCGGTGCGCTCGCGTGCTTCCCGGCGACGATAGCCATACAGCCGCGCCATGGTATAGACGAACTCACGGCCGTCCATCTCCTCGTAAAACCGATCGAGATCGGGACTGTAGCCGAAGTTTCGTTTGGCGGCCGTCGACCAGGCGGAATGCTGGCCCACGCGAACGCTACCCTGGCTGGGGCGAAGCTGTCCGCTGGCGAGTTTGATCAGCGTCGATTTGCCCGCGCCGTTGGCGCCGAGCAGCCCCGTGATGCCCGGTCCAATGCGGCACGAAACGTCGTTCACGCCGATGACCGGACCGTAGAGCTTGGTGACGTGATCGAAGGTAAGGTCCACAAGATTTTGCTCAAGACGCGGGCGTAGGTGGAACGCGCCGGGCGAATCCCACCGGTTCACAACGATGCGGTGGGACTCGCTTGGCTCGTCCCACTCTACTTCTCCGACAACGCCTAGTATGTCCCGGTCGCCGACTATTCCACAATCTCGACGGCTCGCACGCGGCGAACCAGCAGCACGAGCGCGATCGAGCAGACCGTCGTCAGCAGCGCCGCCGCCCAATAGGCGAAGTATCGCTCGTCGTCGCTGCGAAACTGATCGAACGCCAGCCGTCCGACGAAGTGCATGTCGCGCCATGGATCGATCAGCCCCCAGTAAATGCTCGTCTCTCTCATCAAGAGCCGCAAGGGCCTCAACAACACGAACAGGCTTGCCCAGGTAATGGCAATCGGCGCCATCCGCTGCAGGTAGCACGAGATGCAGACCAGCAGGATGCTGAGCACCACCGAAAGCACCATTCCGTAGAAAACGATCCCCAACGGAATCCGCCAGTTGGCCAGCCAATAGTCGAAGGACGACGTAAACATGCCGTATTCGAGGAACAGCAGAAGCGCCGGCAGCGTCGTCAGAAGCGACACCAGGACGCCGATCGTCAGCAGCTTTCCCAGAATGTAGTGACGGCGGTCAATCGAGCGCGAAAGATAGAAGGCCAGCGCATTGTTGCGAAAGTCACTCCCCACCAGCAGGCTGCCGGTGAAGGTCAGAAGGATCATCACGACCACGGCCTGTCGTTCGATAAACATCGTGTAGCCGTTTTCCTTACCGGGCCGCGGCGTGCCAGTGAAACCGAAAATCTCCAGCATCGCTTCGCGCGCGTCGGTCGGAAGCTCCTTGGCTTGGGTGACGGCCCAGATGACCGCCCAGAAGGCCAGAAACTGAAACAGGCCCATGACGATCACAACCCAATACGACTTGCGTCGGAAGACCTGCAACAGTCCCGTGCGAACCATCGCCGCCACGCCGTGCCACGTGGCGCCTAGTTTTCCCTCCCACGCATGATAACGGGCGATGTCGATCGGCATGGGTCAGTGGCTCGCTCCCGTCGGCCGCGTAATCCGGAGGAAGAGCCGCTCCAGGTTCTCCTCGTCGGCTTTCAGGTGGTTGATCACGACGCCTTCTCGCAACGCCAGGCGAAACAGTTCGCTCGTCGGCCAGCCGTCGGGCACGACGATCATGGCCCGTCCGGGCGTCGATCGCCAAACGTCGACCCCGGCCGACCGCAGCGCTCCCAAAATAGGCTCGCTGGCCCCCTCCCAGCCCAGTTCATAGCGGTTGCGGACGTCGCTGCGCAGGCTCTCCATCGTACCGCTGCGGACCACGGTCCCCCGGTCGAGCACCACGATGTGCTGGCAAAGGCGCTCCACGTCGCCCAAGAGGTGCGTGCACAGGATCACGCTTTTGCGCGTCTCGGCGATCAGGTCTTCCAGCAGGCCGAGCATCGCCTGGCGGCCGGCCGGATCGAGGCCGTTGGTCGGCTCGTCCAGCAAAAGAAGCTGCGGATCGTGGACCAGCGCGGCGGCCAGTTTCAATCTCTGCAGGTTGCCCGTGGAGTATTCCTCCAGCCGCCGGTAGCGGAGCTCGCCCAATCCGACGTAGCCCAGAACTTCGTGGGCTCGACGAAGCGCGTCGCGGTGCGGCATGCCATACAGGTCGCCCGAGAGGGCCACATATTCCACCCCCTTGAGCATCGGCACCGAGGCGCTCGCTTCGGGCATATAGCCCAGCTCGCGGCGCAACCGCCGGCCCGTCCGCCCCAAAGGAAAGCCAAGCAGCGAGCCTTCCCCCGATTCGGGACGGATCAGTCCCAGCATGATTTTGAGGAGGGTCGACTTGCCCGCCCCGTTGTTGCCGATCAAACCGATCGTGCCCGGCTCGAGCCGCAGCGTGACGCCATCCAGGGCGCGAACGTGACCGTAGCTGTGGCAAACCTGGTGCAGGTCGACGAGAGGCATGGCGCGGCGGTTACTTCTTGGCGAGCAACTCTTCCAGCAGTTTTGCCAGCAGGGCGGGATCGTCCGACTCGACGAGGTGCTTAATGCGAGACGCGGGAACCTTCAGTTTCTCCAACGACTTCTCAACCTGCTGCCACTTCTTTCCGCGGGCCTTCCCTTCGGCCAGATAGAGCTCGGTAACCTGCTCACCCAATCGCTGCAGCGCCAAAGCGTCGAAGTTCTGGTAATAGTTCCGGATGATCTTCTCTTGATATTTGGTGCGCTCAGCCATCAATCGCCTTCCTTGTTGGACAAAGACAGGGTGGACTAAAAAGCGTGCTCAAGCCACTTGAAGGGAGCGGAAACCCGCCGCTGCCCCGTTCCCTTTGACTCGCGAATTCTACCGGCCCCTATCTACCGCAGGCAAATCGGCTTGATCCGCGGCGGAACTTGAAGGTCGGTACAGTCCCGGTTGGGGGCGGGTGCCGGCTCGCGTGCCGCGCGTTGTACGCTGGTCGCATCAAATTTCATTGACGCGTTCCTTACGAGACCCGAAAATGCTCATTCCATCGACGGTTGCGACCGCATTAACCGGGGCAACAGAAAGGATACAACCCATGTTGAACGCTCGCGCAAAACGGCAGGGAACGGGCACGGATGGCCTCGATCGCCGCAATTTTCTTAAAGTTGGAAGCCTGGGAGCCTCCGGATTCGCGCTGGCGGATCTGATGCGCGAGCGTGCCCGCGCCGCTTCGGGCGGCCACACGGTGCGCGACACGTCGGTGGTCTGGCTCTGGCTAGCGGGGGGCCCGACGCATATCGAGATGTTCGACCCCAAGATGCAGGCGCCGGTCGAGTTCCGCAGCACGGTCGGAGCACTGCCGACGAGCGTGCCGGGCGTTGAGATCGGGGGCCTGCTGCCGGAAATGGCCAGGTCGGCCCACCGCATGGCTTTCGTCAGGTCGTTCGCCCACGGCAACTCGGGGCACGCGGGCGGAACGCACTACGTCATGACGGGCGTCGACCACCCGCCGGCTGACGCCGGCGCCCCGCCGATCAAGCCCTCGTTTGGGTCGATCGTCTCGCGCGTGCGCGGATCGAACCATCCAGCCACGGGCATTCCGACCTACGTGCGGCTGTCTGGGGTCTATGCCGACGGTCCAAACTGGCTGGGCACTTCCTACGCTCCCTTCGACACAGGGGGCGAAGCGCGAAACAACATGAATCTCACCGTCGACGCCAATCGCCTGGGCGACCGTCGCGGTTTGCTCGATGGGCTCGACCGGCTGCACCGACAGGTCGATCGTAGCGGAGTCATGGAGGGGCTGGACCAGTTCGAAGGCCAGGCGTTCAACCTGATTCTCGGCAAGGCCAAGGAAGCGTTCGACCTGACCAACGAAGATGCGCGCGTACGCGAGTGGTACAACTCGGGTGGGACGACCTTAGGCGACCAGTTGCTCATGGCCCGGCGCCTGTGCGAAGCGGGCTGCGGCTTCGTCACGCTGAATTACACGAACTCTTATCAGGCCTGGGACATGCACGAGAAGATCGTCCCCCAGTTACAGCAAGCCTGCCCGCCGCTCGATCGGGCGATCGCCGTGTTCTTGGAGGACTTAGCGCAGCGCGGCCTCTCGGAGAAGATCCTGCTCGTGATCACCGGCGAGTTCGGGCGCACGCCGCGGGTTAACGGCGTGGCCGGCCGCGACCACTGGGGACCGCTGTGCACGCTAGCGCTGGCCGGCGGCGGCCTGCGCATGGGCCAGGTGGTGGGCGAGTCGTCAGCCAAGGCCGAACTGCCCAATAGCACGCCGATTGAGCCCAAGCACCTGATGGCCACCATCTTTCACGCGCTGGGCATCGATCCCCACGTTCAACTGATCGACCCTGCCGGGCGGCCGCAGTATCTTCTGCCCGAAGGGGCGCTGCCCATCGCCGAGCTGATCTAGACGTAGCAAGCAGGGCAGGCTCGATGAGACGGTCATGGTAGCACCAGCGCCCCACATTGCCCTTGCCGTTCTATGAAGGTTACCGAAGTCCGGACGATTGCTTTGCGCGGCGCCACGCACGACCACGGCTGGCCCGGCGGCACCGACCCCAACGTGCAGTACAACACGCTCGTCGAGGTGCTCACCGACGAGGGGATATCGGGCATCGGCAGTTGCTACACCACCCGGTCGCTGGTCGAAGGTTCTCTTGAGTTACTGCGGCCCCATCTGATCGGCGAGACGGGGCTCGAGCCCGAACGGGTCAGCGAGAGATTAAGACAGTCGATGTTCTGGCTGGGCCGCGGCGGCTCGGTCGAGCACACGATCAGCGGTATCGACATCGCCCTTTGGGACTTGTTCGGCAAGGCGCTCGGCCAGCCCGTCTCGCGTCTTCTGGGCGGCAACTACCGCGACCGCATCAAGCCCTATGCCTCGATTCTTTTCGAGGAACCGGCTCTCCTGCGGCAAAAGCTGCTCGAGCAGCGTGAGCGTGGCTTTCGGGCCATCAAGTTGGGTTGGCGGCCCTTCGGCCGAGTCAGCCGAAAATACGACGAGTTGCTCATCCGCACGGCCCGCGAGACGGTCGGCGACGAGATCGAACTGATGGTCGACGCGGGCGGCAGCGAGCAATTCTGGCCGCACGGTGTGGGCTGGGCGCGCGAGACGGCGCAAATGCTGGGCGACTACGGCGTCACCTGGTTTGAAGAGGCCCTCAAGCCGGACGAC
Organism: Pirellulales bacterium; assembly: GCA_035550375.1. GTDB lineage: Bacteria > Planctomycetota > Planctomycetia > Pirellulales > JAICIG01 > DASSFG01. The sequence goes on from DASZPH010000093.1 coordinate 54,649, forward strand.
GTGGACGGCTTTCGAGAGTTGCGGCAGGGTTCGCCCGTTCTTATCGCCACTGGCGAAGTGCTGACGCGACGGCAAGCGTTTCAACCCTTTATTACCAGCCGTGCCCTGGACATCATTCAGCCCGACCTCACGAAGTGCGGGGGCTTGAGCGAAGGGCGGCGGCTGGGCTGGATGGCGTACGATCATGGTGTGTTGTTGGTGCCGCACGGCTGGAACACGGGCATCGGCGTAGCGGCGGACCTGGCTTTGACCGCGGCCCTCCCAGTGGCCCGCTGGGTCGAGTACCAGACGGGCGTGCCCTATATCGAGGATCTCATCAGCCCGCGCTTCAGCCTCGACGCGGAAGGCATGCTCCGGGTGCCAACGGGCCCCGGCCTGGGAATCGAGTTGAACACCGACGCCGTCGAGCGATTGTCGCGATAGCCCGGGTTTTCACCGGCCCACATCACCCCTAATCGCGAGAGCTTAAGCGAGGGAGCCGCCTTAACTTCTCTCTCGCGCTTCGGGTTAGCGTCGGCCCGCTTCCGGCTGGTGAACAGTGCGGCCTTTCTGCGGCGACGACCAGGCCGTGGCGTCCGTCGTGTTACGTCGAATCACCTTCGTTTGGCCGGTAGTGCTGGACGGCCATCGACAGAAAAGGAAAAATGGTGCGTTGCGCCGCAAAAAAATTGTCGCCCAAGAGATTATGGGGTTCGTAAGGAAGAGATACTGCTATGCCGATTGGTCGCAAGTTTCTGCCGTTCGCGTGGTTGGCCGCGGTCGTTTTTAGCCAAATGGCTGCGGCCGCCGAAGATTCCTTCTACCGCGTGCCGCTGGCGGACCTCAAGCTGGCAGAAGGAGAACTTCCCGACGAGGGAGAATACCGCCCCTGGCGATCCTGGGAGCGCGTCCAAGCCATGCAGCCGTACGCCGTGCTGGACGGCGAAGGGGAGGCGTACATCGAGTTCCAGACCGTCCGCCGCGGCTGGGCCGCGACCCCGTCGATGCTGCGGAGCGAAGGTGCCGTCGTCGCCCGCGCCCCGGCAGGCCGCGATCTGAGCGGCTTCCTCTATCTGCCGAAGGCGGACTACACCGGCATGGTCAAGCTGCGGTTTACGATTCCCATGTCGGCCGCGATGAAAGAGAGCGAGGCGTTCTATCGGGCCAAGCAGCAACACTATCAAGAACTGCTCGATCGAGGACTGCCGGGAGCGGCCTGGTTCCGGCACCAGGCGAGGTCGGCACGCAGAAAGCTCCGCGCCGATGAGGCCGGCCAGATTCTGGATGCCCTCCCGCCTGGATCCAGGGACGTGGGCGACACCTTCGATCTGTTCAGCGGAGGGCGGGCCATCCGCGAGAACCTGCAGCTCGACCGCGAGCTGCGTCTGGCGGGCAAAACGGACGAAATGGTCGACGTCGGCTCCATCAAGGGGATCACGGTAGCCGAAATCGATTGGAAGCCGTTGCTCGCTGAGGTCGCGCCAAGGCTCGACCCGCTGGCGCGCTCCGTGCCTGCCGACCAGCACGCGGTCTTCTTCCCGTCTTTCTCCGCCGCCGTGGACCTGGCCGACGAGATGTCTCGGCAAGCGACGCCTTTCAGCCGGCTGATCCTCGCTCGCAGCGAAGACGAACTCGTCAGGGAGCGGTACGAGCGGCAGTTGTGCCTGTCGCTCTCGACCGTGGCCCGCGTAATCGGCCAAAAGATGGTGGCCAGCGTCGTCCTGACCGGGTCCGATCCCTACTTTTTCACGGGCACCGACGTGGCCGTTCTGCTGGAAACCGCCCAGCCCGCCGCGCTCAAGACGCTCCTGCTCGGACGGGCCACCGCCGCGGCCGGCCAGGAAGTGGGCGCCAAGGCCGTTTCGGGAGAGACCGAAGGGCTCGTCTGGTCGGGCTTCGTTTCGCCTGATCGACGGGTCTGCTGCTATGTCGCCCAGCTCGACGGGGCCGTGCTGGTGACGAATTCAACCGCCCAGCTCGCCCGGCTCGGCCAGGTTCGCCGCGGAGACGCTCCGGCCCTGGCGACGCTTGACGAGTACAAATTCTTTCGCCGGCGTTATCCGCTCGGTGAGGGCGACGAAACGGCGCTCGTTTTTCTCAGCGACGCCGCGATCCGTCGCTGGTGCGGACCGAAATGGCGCATCGCCGCTTCGCGCCGGCTGCGCGACGCCGCCGTCATGAGCGAGTTGGAGGCCGACTTTCTCGACGACCTCGTGAACGGCAAGGTGGAAGAAGGGCCCATCCACACCGACCTGCCGCTCGCCGGCACCGGTGAGCTGCGCCTTGGCCCGCACGGCGTGCGCTCGTCGACGGACGGAACACTGGAGTTCCAGACGCCAATCGCAGAAATGGCGCTAGATCGAGTTACCAAAGCCGAGGCCGACGCGTACGTCCGCTGGCGAGACGGTTACCAATCGAACTGGCGCTGGGCTTTTGATCCGATCGCGCTGCGGCTTTCGGTCGACGCGCGGCGACTGTCGGCCGATTTGACGGTCATGCCGCTGATCTTCGGGAGCGAATACCGCAGCTTCATCGAAGTGGCCCGCGGCGCCCAGATCAAGCCGACCAGCGGCGACCCGCACCAGGCCCTGGCGCACTTTATTCTTGCCCTCAACCGCGAGTCGCAGCAGCTCCGCGCCGGAGCCAATTTCGCGGAGGGGATGGTGCGCGTCAAAGTGCTCGACTGGCTGGGGGAGTGGGTGAGCGTCTACGTCGATGACGACAACGAGTATTGGCAGGGACTGGCGAAATCGGCCGATCCAGAACAGGCCATGCAGTATGCGTCCGCCCACCTTGACCGTTTGCCGGTCGGTGTGCACGTGGCCGTGCGGGATTCCCTGAAGTTGACCGCTTTCCTGGCCGGCTTGAGGGCGTGGGTCGAACAGACGGCACCTCGCATGACGGACTGGGAAGCGCTCACTTATCGCGACGAGCCGTATGTAAAGGTCGGGCCGTCGGAGCGAGCCAGGGGAGAAATTCCGCCCAACGTTGGCCAGCCGAACCTCTACTACTCGTTTTCTGCCGACGGTTTGGTGCTGTCGCTCAACGAAGACCTTCTGAAGCGGGCCATCGACCGGCAGATCGAACGGAGGGAGGCGAAGAAGGAAGGCAAGGAGATTCGGGCCGTCAGCCGACCGTGGCTGGGGTCCAGCTTGTGCTTTCAATTCGACGGCCGGCTTCTTGCGTTGTTTGATGCTTTCGGCGGAGAAAGCTTGCGTGAGACGATTCAGGCTCGCTCCTGGGGCAACCTGCCGATTCTAAACGAATGGCGTCGCCGTTATCCCGATCGTGATCCCGTGAAGCTGCACGAAGAGTTCTGGCACACGAGGCTTGTCTGCCCCGGGGGCGGCGAGTACGTCTGGAACGACGAGTGGCAAACGATGGAGTCGACCACCTACGGCCATCCCGGCGAGCCAAAAGCTGGACCACAAAGCTCGCTACCCCTCGGCGGCACGAAGGCGGGCAATTTCGGAATCACTTTTGAGCAGAATGGTCTGCGAGCGCGAGGCACGATCGAGCGAGAAGAACGTGAGGCCGAAAAGGAGTGAGGCAGTTCGCCAGGTCTGCTCATTTCGGCGCGCCGGAGCCTGCAAAAATGAAATTGCGCTTTGCTTGACTTTTACCCCAAGCGCCCAAATACTCAACGGGTCGAACTTCCTTGTTCTGAGGAGGATTGCCCGTGCCCACATCGGTTCTGGATGCGATCAAATTGGGTTGGTGGGACTTCGAGCCCGACGATCAGTCGGCCAAGGATTTCGATCCAACGGAGGCGTTGCCCGGCTCGCAGGAGAAGATCGACGTGCTGGCCGAGCGGGCTCGTCGCGGGCTTCCTCTCTGGCATCGTGCCGACCGGCTCGATTGTGAGGGGTTAGCCAGCGAGCGCCTGCCGCGGGCCTGAGCTCGTGGGCGCCTTCCCGCAAAGCGGCATAGGTCGTCTGCCGGATTGCCGTTAGAATCCCCACAGGACGCGGTTCTCAGCCGGACGTTTGACGCTGCGCAAAGGAAGGTTGCCATGGACGGCCCATTCACCAGGCGGTTTGCGCTCCAGGGGTGCCTGGCGATCGTATTGATGATCGTTACTGCGGCCGGGGGCGCCGGCGCAGCGGGTCCGGCCGACCCGCCTCACGTGCGGGAAATGCAAGAGGATGCCGAACTAGTCGACGTCTCGTTCGTCGACACCCAGCATGGCTGGGCGGTTGGGGATCGCGGCGTGATTTGGGTTACGGCCGATGGCGGGAAACGCTGGCGGTTGCAGCCGGCCGGGGTTAACTGCCGGCTGTCGAGCGTGCAGTTTCTCGACGCGGAGAACGGCTGGGCGGCCGGGGGCATGTTTCATCCCTATACGCATACCAGCCGCGGCATTCTCCTGCGCACTCGCGACGGAGGCCGGAGCTGGGCTCAAGACAAGGGGCTGATGCTCCCCTCGCTCAGAAGGGTCAGATTCCTCACGGGCAACGTGGGCTGGGCCTACGGCGAATCGTCGGCCCTGTTCCCCAGCGGCGTCTTTGTTACGGACGACGCCGGGCGAACGTGGTCGCCCTTGGAAGGCCTTGAGGGTCCGGGCTGGCTGGCCGCCGATTTTGTGGATCCCCTCTCCGGCGCCATCGCCGGCCGCCGAGGTTCGCTGGCCGCGATTCGCCGCCGGGGACTCAAGCCGGCTCGAACGCCCGATTTCGGTTTGCGGGGTTTGAACCGCATGAAGCTCACCGGCGAGACCGAGGGCTGGCTGGTAGGCGACGGCGGGCTGGTGCTGACGACGGTCGACCTCGGCCTCTCGTGGCAGCTTCCGCCAGACGATCCGTCGGCCGTGGTGGGAAGCGATTTCGATTGGCACGCGCTTGAAGTCCGTGGCTCGCGCGTCTGGATCGCCGGCTCGCCCGGCACGAAGGTGCTCTTCAGCGGCGACGGCGGCAAGAGCTGGCAGGCGTTCGACACCGGACAGAACCTGCCTCTTTACGCACTCACGTTTATTGACAATTTGCACGGCTGGGCCGTCGGCGCCATGGGGACCATTCTGGCGACGGCGGACGGCGGACAAACCTGGCAGCGCCAACACTCCGGTGGCACGCGGGCGGCGTTGCTGGCCGTGGTCGGACGGCCCGACGACGTTTCGATGGAGCTGCTGGCGAGGCTGTCGGCGGGAGAGGGCTATCTTGGGGCGGTCGAGATCCTTGTTCGTGGCGACGACCCGAACGCGGGCGCATCTTCGCGGACTGAGCCGGAACGAAGCCGGGCCGCGGTGATCGGGGCTGGCGGCAGCGCCGCGCAGACGGCGTGGAGTTTTCCGCTGCCCGAGTCCGACGTGGCCCGGACGGCCGAGCAGATCGTGGAAGCCTGGGACAAGCTCAACGACGGCGAGGGAATCGATCGGGTTGAAGCGCACGTGATCAAGCAGATCCGCTGCTGGCGACCCGAAGTTGTCGTCACGCACGCGGCCAGCCTGGGCGGCGAAAACCCGGCCGGGCACGTCATGAACCAGATCGTCCTGGAAGCGGTAGAACGGGCGGCCGATCCGACGCGTTTTCCCGAGCAGCTCGCCCAGATGGGCCTTGAGGCCTGGCGGGTGCGAAAGGTGTTTGGCCGCCTTCCCGACGGCCAACTCGGCGACGTCAACCTCTCGACCGCGCAACTAGCCCCGCGCCTGGCCGAGTCGCTGGCCGACCACGCGGCGGGCCCGCGCGGGTTGATCGGCCGCGAGTTCCGGGCACCGCCCCCCAACGTGGGCTTTCGCCTTTACGTCGATACGCTACCGCAGCACGTCGGCGAGCACGATTTCTTCAGCGGCATCGCGCTGCACCCCGGCGGCGACGCGCGGCGAACGATCAACGAGTTCTCGACGCAGAGTGCCGATGCCTTGCGCCGGATGGCGCAGAAGCAGCGTAACGTGCAGGCTATCATCGCGCGCTCGGAACAGGGCCAGCTCGATTCGGCCCGCTACGCGGCTCAGATCGGCGACCTGACCTCCGACCTCGACTCCTCGACGGCGGGGAACGTGATTTACCAGCTCGCCCAGCACTACCGGGAAAGCGGAAAATGGCCGCTGGCGGCGGAAACCTTCTCCCTGCTGGCGCAGCAGCACCCCGATCACCCGCTGACGGAAGCGGCGCTGGTGTGGCTGGTGCGCTACTGGTCGAGCAGCGAGTGCGCCTGGCGGGAGCGCCGGGCCGCTCTTTCCGTCGGCCGGCAGGCGGCCGCGTCGCAGGTGGCCAGCCAACTCGCGGTTTTCCAGCCGCCCACGGCGCTGGGGCAGGTTCTCCCCTCCAAGAACCAGGTCGCGGCGCGGGGCGACGGGGCGTCGGCGGATAGGCCGCCGGTCAAGGAACTGCCCGGAAATGCGCCGCAGGTCGAGGGACAGACGATGGTCGTCGACTACACGCTCAGCGACGACCGGGCCGAGCGGGCGGCCGCTCTCGGAAAACTTCTCGAGCAACGCAGCCCCGCGACATTCGCCGAGCCGGAAGTCCGTTTTGCGTTGGCCGCAGCTCATCGCACGCAAGGCCTGACCAAGCAGGCGGAAAAGTACTACTTCGATGTCACCCGCTTGCGGCACCACGACGCCTGGTGGGCCTGCGCCGCCGGAGAGCGATGGCTGGACGATCCACAGGAAGTGCCTCCCAAAGATGTATTGCACGTGCCGAGCGGCCCGAAGCCACGGCTCGACGGCCAACTCGACGACGACATCTGGCAGCGCGCCGGTTGGGCCGAATTGCAGCCCGCATCGCTCAACGACGACGAAGCCGCGGCCAAGGCCAAGGTGGCTTACGACGGCGAGTTTCTCTACCTGGCCATCGCGTGCAAACAAGCCTCCGCCGCCGAGTATCCCGTGTCGCAGTCGCCCCGCCCGAGAGACGCCGACTTGAGCCAGCACGACCGCGTCGATGTGTTTCTGGACCTGGATCGCGACTGGTCGACCTGGTATCGCTTCACCGTCGACCACCGCGGTTGGACGGGAGAGGCTTGCTGGGACGATGCTGGTTGGGATCCGCAGTGGTTCGTCGCTGCGGCCGCGCGCGACGGCGTATGGACGGTGGAGGCCGCCATTCCGCTAGCCGAGCTCAGCGGCGAAATGCCCAAGCCTCGATACGTTTGGGCGGTCGGCATCCAGCGCACCGTTCCCGGGGTCGGGTTCCAGTCGTGGACCCGACCGGCCTCGGCGTCGGTCACGCCGGAGGGCTTTGGTTATCTTATCTTCGATTAGCTGGCGCTGACCGCACGGTCACGAGCGGTTGTCGCTTGCCAAGCCGCAAGCTATCGTAGATCTCGATGAGCGCGAGCACCGACGCAACCTCCGACGCCCAACCCCCGTCCAACGACGAACCGGCCGGTCCTGCTGGGCCGGCCACCCTCGCCATCGACATCGGTGGTACGGGGCTCAAGGCCTCCATTCTCGATCTCGATGGCAACATGATGGTGCCGCGGGTGCGGGTGCCCACGCCGCACCCTTCTCCCCCAGGTCTGGTGATCGAGACGTTGGTTAAGCTCGTCCAGCCCCTCCCGTCGTTCGATCGCGTCTCCGTGGGCTTCCCCGGCGTGGTGCGGAAGGGGAGGATTGTGACGGCGCCCAATTTGGGCCAGGAGGACTGGCAGGGATTCGATCTGGGTGAAGCCCTGGCTCGCCATCTGAATAAACCGGTGAAGGTGAAAAACGACGCCGACCTGCAGGGACTGGGGGCGATCCGCGGGCAAGGCATCGAAATGGTTATCACGCTGGGCACGGGCTTTGGCACGGCCCTGTTTGACGATGGCTTCATCGCCCCGCACATCGAGCTCGCGCACCACCCGTTTCGCAAGGGAGAAACCTACGAAGAGCAGCTCGGCAACCCCGCGCTCGAAAAGGCAGGGCGCCACAAATGGAACAAGCGGTTGAAGCGAGCCATCGACACGATTCGCGCGCTCACCAATTTCGATACCCTCTTCATCGGTGGCGGCAACGCCAAGCGGGTTGACCTCGAACTGCCCCACGACGTGGAGATCGTCTCCAACGAATACGGCATGCGGGGCGGCATTTGGTTGTGGCGGAAAGACCGCCACCATCTGATCCTCGACGACTGAGAGCTTAAGGCCCAGTAGGACCGGGGGGCCTTCTTCCGAGGCCCTATTACGAATGGTTCGGCCGGTGTCGGGCCGGTCCGTGGGGTGTTGAAAGGTTTTTGGCCGTGTTGATGATGCCCACGTGGGTGAAGGCCTGCGGAAAGTTACCGATCAGGCGTTTGTGACCGATGTCGTATTCTTCGGCGATTAGACCCACGTCGTTGCGAAGCCCCAGCAGACGTTCGTAGAGTGCTTCGGCATCGTGGTCGCGTCCTTGCAGGTGGTAGTTGTCGGCCAGCCAGAAGGAGCAAGGTAAGAAGACTCCTTCGCCCTCGGGCAGGCCGTCCACACTTCGCCGGCAACGATAGCGGAGCACGAGTCCATCGGCGAGCAGTTCACGCTCGATGGCGGCCAGCGTACCCTGCACGCGCGGATCGTGCGCTGGGAGGAAGCCAACCAGCGGGACAAGCAGCAGGCTCGCATCAAGCTCTTTCGACCCGTAGTACTGCACGAAGGAGTTCATTTCGGCGTCGAAACCCTTTGCGCACGTCTCGGCGTGAATTTCTCTACGAAGCCGCTGCCAGCGCTGCAGGTCTCCGTCCAGGTGAAAGTGTTCGGCCGATTTGATCATGCGATCGACGCCTAGCCAGGCCATCACTCGCGAGTGGGTGAAGTGCCGTCGGACGCCACGCACTTCCCAGATACCCTCATCCGGTTCGCGCCACACGTCTTCCAAGTAAGCCAGCAGACTGCGCTGCAGATGCCAGGTGTGCTTTTCGATCGGCATGCCGTGGCGGCGAGCCACGTGGACCACGTCCATCAACTCGCCGTATACGTCTAATTGGAATTGTCGGTGTGCCGCGTTGCCGATGCGCACCGGGCGGGAGTCTTCGTAGCCCGGCAGCCAGTCGAGTTCGATCTCACTCAGCCGGCGTTCGCCTGTGACGCCGTACATGATGTTAAGCTGCGACGCTTTACCGGCCACGGCCCGCAACAACCAATCTCGCCAGGCCAGCGCCTCGTCGCGATAACCCGCGTCGATCAGGGCATAGAGCAGAAAGGTGGCGTCACGCAGCCAGCAGAAGCGATAATCCCAGTTCCGCGACCCGCCGATCCACTCCGGCAGCGACGTGGTAGGCGCCGCCACCATTCCGCCGGTTGGCTCATAGGTGAGCGCCTTGAGCGTAATTAGCGAGCGAACGACCGGCTCTCGCCAGCGGCCGTCGTAGCGGCAACGGCCGGCCCATTCGCGCCACCATTGCTCGGTAAACGCGACCGCATCCTGGGCGTCGACTGTCCTCGGCGCTGTCAGGTGCGAGGCTTGCCACTCGAGCACAAACGGCACTTCCTCGTCGGGGCCAATGGTGAACTCAGACACGGTCGTCAGCCCCTCGCCCCGCAACTCAGCCGGTGTAGAGACGTAGACCGCGTCGGGGCCCGCGGTGGCCCGGATGCCCGTCTCCGTGCGCCGCACCCACGGCACAATCGAACCGTAGTCGAACCGCAGGATGAGTTGGCTCCTCATGCGAACGTGGCCGCGCCGGCCCACGATAATTCGCACCAACACGGGGTTGTCGCCGCGAGGAGGCATGCAATCGATCAGAGTTGCCGCGCCTTCGTCGGTTTCAAAAGTCGTTTCCAGCACGAGCGTGTCGGGGCGATAGCGGCGTTGGACGGATCGCACTTCGCCATCCGGACAGATAAGCCAGCGACCGTGCCCGTGAGTTCCTAGCAGGGCGGCAAAACACGCACCCGAGTCGAATCTGGGGAGACAGAGCCAGTCGATCGATCCATCGCGCGCCACCAGGGCAGCCGTGTGAAAATCGCCGATCATGGCGTAATCTTCAATCCGCGATGGCATGCAGATGCTCCTTCTTTGTCCCTCGTCGTGTGCTCGTCACGCTAGGCGAACCTCAGGCGTTACGGACGAGCGTCGAGAATGCAAACCCTGCACCGAAGCAGGCCAGGCGCCACCATTTCTCGAAACAGCGATCGCACGGATCCCGATTGGTCAGTTTCTGCCCCCTACTGTTGTGCCTGGACATATGTTGTCCATTCGACAACATTATCGCTCACGGGTGCATAAGGTGATTTGATTTTTAGGCAGCGCAGGCCAGTGGATCCTGGTCGGCAGTCGATCTTCGGTAAAAAGGGGAACCGGGGCGATTGAGGATCCATTGGCTGAGTCGGTCGTCGTCGCCTAAAGCCGCAGCCCG
>DASZPH010000094.1:0-65158 GCA_035550375.1 Pirellulales bacterium
AGCCGAATGATAACCTGTGCCTCCGGCGTCTGCCGGGCGATCAGTTCCTCGGTAATCCCATCGAGCGACATACCCAAGGTGTCGCCCAAATCGCCGATTGCGCGAAGACCAGTTTTTCACCGCCCTGTGAACGGCTACCACAACGACTCGTACAAGACCTTGCCCGCATGAAGGAGGCGAAACGTCGGTAGTGGGTCATGCTTAAATAGCCAGTGTTCAAATATTGTGTCAAAATTCGACAGGGCTAGTTGAATTTGGTCGATTGAAGGGGCCGGAATGACCCCAATAACATCTCGGATGTCGCTGAGGTGTGCCCCGATGTCATCTAATTCCCGATGAAATGCTTTTATGCCTGGCTGCTGCAAATCATTGTCGATCTTCCTCAGCAAGTTAAAGAATTGTGTTCGCTCATTTGGAAGGTGCGGATCGGCAGCCAAAAGTAGTTTCTCAAAGGCGGCATCTGCCGTGTCATACGCATTTGCGATCCCAGCAAGCCGTGCGAAGGCATGACCCGGCTCGGCGAGTTCCGCCAAAAGCGGCTCAATTCGTTGGAGCAACTCGGATGTGAACACTTCTTGCCTCCAGCAGACGTGTGGGGGGTGTGCCGATTTTAGGATGCTAGCTCGCTTTGCCAACGTGCTTTCCGCTGGTCAACGTAGCCCACGGCTACACAGGGTCAAGAACGCATTTCACCCTGGAAAACACGGCAAGTCGCCACGCAAGAAAACTTGCAAGAAAACCCCGTCAAAACCGGGGTAAAAATGGCCATTCGGGGCTTGATTTTGCCGTCCGCCGGATGCTAAGAAACCGTTACGCACAAACGGTTTGTGCCCCGCAAGAGAAAGTCGCCAATTGGGCTACGGGGACGTGCAGCCGCGGAAGGCGACTCACGAGATCGTTCATTTAATCGAGACTGGCAGCGACGGTCAAGTTGGCACCCCAGACTTGGCGTCATGGTTGTCGCCTCTCGCCCGCGCAGTGAGGGGAGCAGACGGCACGCACGCGAACGGCAAACCACCTGTTCGTACCGAAAACACGGTTGGCCCCGATAGAGGCGCAACAATTGCCGGAACAGCTAAGAGCGAGTCTGGTGACGCACCAAGGCAGTTTCGCTTGCAACCTTATGCGATCAGGAAGGAGAAATCCATGGCCCATAAACAATATGCCACCTGCATCGAAGCCTGCGTCCAGTGTGCCGAGGCGTGTGAGCGCTGCGCAAGCGCCTGCCTTGGCGAGGAGCACGTCGAGAAAATGGCCGAATGCGTTCGGCTTGATCGAGACTGCGCCGACATCTGTCGAGAGGCCGCGGCCTTTATGAGCCGTGGTTCGCAGTTCGCCGCCGATCTCTGCCGGGTTTGCGCGGACGTCTGTGAAGCGTGCGGGGCGGAGTGCGAAAAACACGAAGCCGAGCACTGCCAGCACTGCGCCGAAATGTGCCGTCGTTGCGCCGCAGAATGCCGTCACATGGCAGGGGCCATGGTTTAGGTCGACGGGCTAGCCAACCATCGACTTAAGCGGCGTCTTTGAGCTTGACCAGCGCGGCGAGCGCCTGTCGGGCATTGTCGACACCACCCACCTGCCTGATGAATTCAGCAACCGCAGCTACCTGATCGGTGGAAAGCGCCGGTCGGCCGGGCAACTCGAAGTGTGCTGGCGGAGTCGCGCGAGGTACGGCGTCGTTCTTGTCGGCCATCGTCTGCTCCACGGGGGCGAGTGTGGGTTGACGACCTATACAATCGGCTAACGGAGACGATGCCTTTGGGCTAGAACCAGACGACGTCAAACCAGGCGGTTTGGACAAGGATTTCCGGGTCATAGAGCCCTATCTGTCCGAGAAACGGCGAGGAGGCGACCGTGTCAGCAACGCCAGTTTTCGGATAGGCGCTATCGCGCGTCGTCCGCCCACACGCGCACGATCATGGTGACAACCTCAGCGGCCGCAACCATCTCTTCCAGACAGGTCCATTCCAGGGGCGAATGGGGGTTGTGCTCGCCTGCGGACAGGTTGGGCGTGGGCAGGCCAAGCTCGGTCAGGCGCGAACCGTCGGTGCCGCCGCGGATGATCGTCCGTCGCGCCCGGCGGTCGAGGCGCCGGTGCGCTTCTTCGGCGTAGGCCACGGCGCGAGGCTCGCGCGCGAGACCCTCCACCATGTTCCGATACTGCGGCGTCACCGCCACGTCGATCTCGCTGCCCGGCCACCGGGCGCGGGTTGCCGCGGCGGCCTGACGCAAGAGCACGGCCTGCTCGGCCAGGCGGCTCGTGTCAAAATCTCGCAGCAGGATTCTGAGTCGGGTTTCCGCGACGCCACCCTCGACGAGGTAGGGGTGCAGGAACCCCTGCCGACTGTCGGTTGTTTCTGGTGAGAGGTCGCGCGGTAGTCGCGAGACAAAATCCCCCGCGACGCGCACAGCGTTTGTCATCCGGCCTTTGGCAATCGAAGGGTGGATGTTCACGCCGCGGACCGTGACCGTGGCCAGGTCGGCCGAAAACGTCTCCACGTCGATCTCGTCCTGGCCCGATCCGTCGAGGGTGTAGCAAACCGTCGCGCCGAGTTTCTGGATGTCGACGTAGTCGACGCCGTGTCCGATCTCTTCGTCACACGTAAACAGGACGCGGACCGGCCCGTGCTCGATATGCGGGTTCTCGGCGAGCCAGGCGATCGCCTCCATGATGACGGCCAGCCCCGCCTTGTCGTCGGCGCCGAGGAGCGTCGTACCGTCGCTGGTGATAATCGTGCGGCCGACGAGCTGGCGGAGTTCCGGATTGGCGTCGACGTGAATGACCTTGGTTTGATCGCCGGGCAAGACCAAGTCGCGGCCGTCGTAGTCTCGCCAGACCTGCGGCTTGACGTTCTTTCCGGTCGTTTCGGGCGAAGTATCGACGTGGGCGTTGAAGGCGATCAGCGGCGCCTCGTGACGCCGATTGGCCGGCAGCGTTGCCATGACGATGCCGAATTGATCCTGATCGGCGTCTTCCAGACCGATGGCCCGCAATTCTTCCAGCAGGATCCGGCCAAGGTCGATCTGCCCCGGGGAACTGGGGTAGCCGGCTGAGCCGTCACCCGCCGTGGTATCGACTTGCACGTATCGCAAGAAACGCTCGAGGAGTCTGTCGGAGTTAATCATGCTGCACATCCAATCTTGTTGTCGCTCACTCGAACAAGGTTCGCTGGCTGAGCGCCGGCCGTTTCGGCGCACGTCCAAAGACACTTCGCCCACCGTGCAAATGCGAGATGCGGCGTTCATGCCCCAGCAACTCGTCGAAGTTGGCGCGCGGCTTGAGTTCACGCTCCACCTTCAACACGAAGCGATGGAGCCGTTTCAGCCCTTCGCTCCGCTGGGGATTACCGACTTTTGCCTTGTCCAACGCCGTTTGCAGCACCTCCACGGTTCGATCGTAGACTTTGGTCGGCACGGGGAACGGATGTCCGTCCTTGCCCCCGTGCGCGAACGAAAACCGGGCAGGATCGCGAAACCTAGCGGGGGCGCCGTGAACGACCTCGGCCACGAGTGCCAGCGACTGCAGGGTTCGCGGGCCGAGCTTTTCCACGAGAAGGGCCGAGGCAAAATCCGAGAGGCTGCGCTCGTAGGCGGTCGCCAGCACGGCGCCCAACCGCTTGAGGTCGACGCAGTGCTCGCCGACGCTGTGGCGGTGATCCATCACCAGCTTGCCGATGTCTTTGAGATTCTTTTCGGGCGGCTGCCTGAGGATCTCCAGAATGGCCTGCTGTGCGGGCCCCGCGTGGGCATCAACCAGGTTGACGATTTCTCCCTGCAGCGGGCCGGCGATGCCGGTGTGGGGGGATTTAACAAAGCTGGTCAATCCTGCGGAATGCCAGTGATAGCGCCGAGCCATGCCGGTCTTGTCGTTCATCCCCTGTTGCACGACGACCCACTTGCCCTCGGCCGTGACGACGAAACCGTGCAGGTAGAGTTGGAAGCCGTCGGCGATGGCGTTGTTGTCGACGCGCGCCGACAGTCGGCTGGCCTGGACCAGCGCCGTGGCGTCCAGTCCCGTCTTTTCACCGACGGCGGTCAACTCTGCCGGCGTGTTGAGAGAACTCCTCCCGCGGCCACCGCAGACGTAGAGCCCCAACTCGTCCGCCCTGGGGCGAAGCGCCCGTTTGAGCGCGCTCAGCACGGAGGTGGTGATGCCGGAAGAGTGCCAGTCCATTCCGAGCACGCAGCCGAAGGCCTGAAACCAGAATGGATCCGCAAGCCGTGCCAGGAATTCGTCTTTGCCGTATTGGAGGATGATGCTTTCTGAGATCGCTCCGCCTAGCGATGCCATCCGTTGGGCAAGCCATGGCGGCACTCGGCCGGAGTGCAGCGGAAGGTCGGCGTATCCCGAACGCTTCATCTAGTGCCAGTCCCAGATCCTTGAATCGCCGTCGAGTACGAAAGCATTGCCACAAAGCTCGATTATCCCCGCGTGGTCGACAAGGGACAATGCCATTGCGTTCGCTCCCCCTGGGGGCAGAAGCGCACCATTGTCCAAGCCGTCAAAACGGCGATTGCTAGCGTGGCGTGGAACGGAGCTCAGGCCTCTCTTCCGCGTTCCACCAGGGGGGCAGCGAGCTAAAAAAGAACGAACGATCGCTTGTGCCGTCGGCGGAGCGCGCTGGTTCGATCGTGATGCTGTAAAAATCCTTGGGAGCGCCGTCGAACGAGACGGTGCAGAACTGCTTCACCCCAAATCCGATGGCTACACCGTCTTCTTCCGTGATCCGCTTGAGCGGGTAGCGGTTCCACTCTCGGACAAGTCGTTGGATAGCCTTCTCTTTCCCCGGCCAATCGCCCCGTAGCGATTCTTCCCAGGCGGGATCGGGTGCCCCGCCCGAAATGTAGTCAAGGAGCTCTTTCGACCGGCCCTCCTCCTTCAGTTCCGCCAGAACTGAAAGCGATAGAAGTTTGGAAAAAACTTCGTGGGCGTCTTCGATTGCGCAGGCGTAGAAAAACGAGCGGGCCGTTCGCAGGACCGTGTTGTGCGGATACTCGAAATTCGGACCTCGGGCGATGGGGTCGGGCCAGTCCATCACGGTGATGAAAGTCTGAACGCGCTTGAGCACGTCGGGCGGTGCCGTGATGAGAATCGTTTGGTTGTCATCCGAGGGCGTGGCTTCGTGGCCGGGCCGACCCAGCAGAATCTGGCGCAAGTCGTCCGCCATTTCGCTGCCCAGCTTGAAGCGCAGGGAGAAGTTGCGCAAGGCCGACGGTTGGTTGCTGCCTCCGAAGTCGCCTATCACAATGTCCCCTTCCTTTGCGGCAAAGCGGCTGTGCCAACCGGCACGAGACGTGTCCATTTCAGGTCGGCCAGGCGGGGAGTGGCCGGATTGATTCTGGATTTCGGATCGGTTGTCAGCGCGCCGCGAACCTCATCGCCCACAAGGCGCACGGAAAGTTCGCCGAACCGATCGTCCCCCTCGTGCCAGGTGCCGTTGAAGCGGCGCTCGATGCGATTCCAGGCCAGGTGCAGCTCGCCCGGCCTCTTGCCGGTCGCGTCGCTATATTCGCCCGTGTATTCAGAGTCGCTCAACTTCTTCAGCACGACTTTGCCCACTCGTCTCCCATCCATTCCCCGGAGATGTCGGGCGGCGGGGCCGCGAGGAACGCCGCCAGCAAGCCGATTCCCAGCAAAGCGGTGACCGTCAGCGGTACTTTGAAGCGGCGGACCGAGTGAGCACGTCGGGCGGCGGACTTGCCTAGCGTCGCGGGCAGAGGCACGTTCCGCGGCTGCTGGAGATGGGCCAGGCACCCCTCAAGCAACTCGCTGACCTCGCTGGCGGAACCGAACCGCCGCGCCGGGTCTTTTTCCAGGAGGCGGTCCACGATGCGGATGAACCACTGCGGCAGCTCGGGATTGAGCGACGCGATCGGCTGCGGCGCCTCGTCGACCAGGCGCCGCAGGGTGGCCATGACCGAGTCGGTGCGGAAGGGGGAGACGCCCGTCGCCGTTTCGTACAGCACACAGCCCAGGCTAAAGAGATCGGAACGGCCGTCCAGCGGCTCGCCCCTCGCCTGCTCGGGTGACATGTATTGAGGCGTACCGGCGATAATCCCCCAGCGGGTCAAAGCCACGTCGTCGGCGGCGCGGGCGAGACCGAAGTCAGTCAGCACCGCTCGTTCCACGCCTTTCTCCAGCAGGATGTTGGCCGGCTTGACGTCGCGGTGCACGAGTCCCTGCTCGTGGGCCGCCGCTAGACCGGCCGCGGCTTGCATGCCGATCCTCAGAACTTCTTTCAGATCGAGCATGCCGCAGGCGGCAAGCCGCTGGGCCAGCGACTCTCCGGCCACCAGCGGCATCACCAAGAACGGAAGCCGGCCGCCGGGCTGCACCTGATGAATCGCCAGCACGTGCGGATGGACGACGGCCGCGGCCGCCTGGGCTTCGCGGGCGAACCTCTTTTTGGCGAGTGAGCTTTGCGCCAGATGCGGAGCGAGTGTCTTGATGGCCACGCACCGCTTGAGGTCACGATCGAACGCCTTGAGCACGACGCCCATGCCGCCGCGGCCGAGGACCTCCAGCACGTCGTAGCCGCCCAACCGGCCCAGCACGGTCGGCTCGTCGGCCGGCTCAAGGTGTTCCACGGCAAAATCCGCCGCGAAATCACCCGCCGGTCCGTCGTCATGGCTGGCGATCACCTCATCCAACTCATCGTCGACGAGCAACGAGGCCGTCTCCTGACACCAGGTTCCGCATCCCGCCATGTCTTCCAGCAACGCGCTGCACTCCTGGCACTCTTCCAAGTGCCCGTGCAAGGAGGTCTCTTCGTCCTCAGGCAAGTTGCCGGCCAGCGCCGATTGCAGACGTTCGACGGAGCAGCGACTGTTCATTCGGTCTTCTCCAGTTCCTTTACGGTTGCCTGCAGCCGCGCGATGACCCGGCATTTGGCGACCCGCACCGCGCCCGCCCTCATCCCCAGTTTTCGGGCGGCCTCGGCCGGCGAGGTGCCGATGACGCTCGTTTCCCAAAACGCCTCCCAGGTGGCGGGCCGGACTTCGCGCCGCACTTTTTCGGCGGCGCGATGGAACAGCGCGCGGCGAAGCTCTTGATCGAAGTCGGCGGTCTCGGCGTCGCCGTCGGCCGGCAGGCGGTTCAGCATGGTGTGGAGTTTCGAGTCGCCGGTGACGACGGCGCGCCGGCCTCGCTGCTTCAGCCAGTTGATCACGAGGTTGCGGGCCACCCGTGCCAGCCAGCCTCGAAACGATCCGCGTTCTTTCGACGGATCCCAGCGATCGATGCTGCGGCTGACCGCCAGGAAGAGATCCTGCATGACCTCCCGCGCGTCGGCGTCCTGCAACCCGTTCCGTCGCAGCAGCCGGTAGACGACCGGCTCGTAAAGGGACAAAAACTCCATCCACGACTCGTGATCGCGGGAATCACGCAGCCGTAAGAGCAGGCTAACACGTGTGGAGGGCGAAAGCATCATGACGGCATCCTACTCTTATACACAGTCGAAAACCGCCAGCGTTACACGGCCTGGGCAGCGGATACCGCGGGGTCCCTTGAAAACGGCATTCTGGAACTGCTGTCCCGCTGGCGGCGGGTTTTCGCGGACAAGCGTTCAGCAATCGACCGTATGGTTTTCAAGCCGTTCGACCAACCACGTCTCTCGAACCGACAGCAGCATGCCGGTCGCAACGTCGAGGCATTCCCACCAACCGGAACTGTTCGCAGAACACAAGACGACAACCTGTCTCGGCTCATTATTGAGTGAGATTCTCCAACGCTCGCCTGGGAGGATGGCCGCCATCTTGCCTTGCCGGCACGAGTTGAACGAACGCTTCTTCGTAGCTCCGGAAGAACGCTCTGCGCCCGCGGACGACGTGGTGTGGTGCGTTTGGCGAGTCAGCAATATAACCAGTCTAAGGGGGGTGCGTTCCGAGCCGCAAATTTTTGCAGGCCCTTGGCTGTTTCGCCGGCGCGGAACCTGACATTGACCCGCTTGACCCTTCCACTAAAATGTTGCGTCTCTTGAGTTTATACGCACTCGCCCATGCCAGCGCCACAGCCTGCCCCCAACGTGTCCGACGAACTTTCGCAACCCGGCATGCACGAGGCTTCGCGCCGCGAAAAACTTCGCAAGCTGGAAGAGCTCAGTGTCGACCCATGGGGTCAGCGTTTTGACGACCACGAGCCGATCGTCCAGGTCCGTGCCCGTGAAAGTGAGATCAGGGTCGAGCCGCCCCCCCCCGACGGCAAGCAGCGCCCCCTGCAGCACGGCCCCAAGGTGCGGGCCGCGGGGCGCATCGTCCTGCAACGGCCACAGGGGAAGCTGATCTTTCTCACGATCCGCGACTGGACCGAGCAGATTCAGGTCTTCATCGGCCGAGCGCAAGTAGGCGAGGAGAACTGGGCGCTTGCCGAATGCTTCGACCTGGGTGACGTCATCGGCGTCGATGGCGAGCTAAAGCACACCAACAAGGGCGAGCTAACCATCTTCGCCGAGAAGCTGCACTTTCTCACCAAGTCGATCGAGCCGCACCCTGACAAGCACAAGGGTCTCACCGACCCCGAGCTCCGCCAGCGGATGCGGTATCTCGATCTCATCTATACCGACGGCGTCCTGCCGCGATTCGTCAACCGCACGAGAATCGTTCAGTCGATTCGCAATACGCTGGCGGGGGAGCGTTTCGTCGAGATCGAGGGCCCGACGCTCCATTCAATCGCCGGCGGCGCCGCTGCCCGGCCGTTCAAGACCCATCACAACGCGCTGGACATCCCGCTCTATCTGCGGATCGCCTTGGAACTGCACTTAAAGCGGTTGCTCGTCGGCGGCATGGAACGGGTTTACGAGTTGGGACGCGTCTATCGCAACGAGGGAATCAGTCCCAAACACAATCCTGAGTTCACCATGCTCGAGGTGTATCAAGCTTACGGCGATTACCGCAGCATGATGGACCTGACCGAAAAGCTCATCGTCGAGGCGATCCGCGCGACCGGCCAGGAGTTCAAGCTGCCCTGGGGCGAGGCAACGATCGACTTCACGCCCCCCTTTGCCCGCAAGACCTACGACGAGCTATTTGAGGATCACACGGGCGTGTCGCCCGCCGATGCAGCGAGCGTTAAAAAGTTGGCCGATGAAATCGGTTTCAACACCGAAGGAAAACACCCCGACGTCATCAAGAGCTTTGTCTTTGAAGAACGGGTGGAGGATCGGCTGGCCGGGCCGATTTTCGTGCTCGACTACCCGGCGAGCATCTGTCCGCTCACCAAGCGGAAGCGGTCCAACCCCGAAGTGGCCGAGCGTTTCGAGTTGTTCGTGCAGGGGATGGAGGTGGCCAACGCCTACACTGAGTTGAACGATCCCGATCTGCAAGAGAACCTGTTCCGCACGCAATTGGCCGGGCAAAAGGAAGAAGACTCGATGGCCAAGATGGACCACGACTTCATCCGCGCACTAAGGCACGGCATGCCGCCCGCGGGCGGGCTGGGGGTCGGCATCGACCGCCTGGTGATGTTGCTCACCAACAGTCAAAGCATTAGGGATGTCATTTTGTTTCCGTTGTTGAGGCCGGAATTGAGTTAAGAAAGAGGTCTTGGGGCTTAGCAGTCTGTTGAAATATTCGGAAACGCGTCAAAGAGGGTGCAAAAACGCCGTAAAAAGCGATGGTCTTTTCACGGTTTTTGAATATTTCAACAGACTGTTAGGACTCGCGAGGCAAACCGCTCCTGAGACCCAAGACCCAAAAACCTAAGACCCACAATCTCAGACCTTCCTTTAGCTCACGGATGAGCCATGTATAAACTTCTCCTCTGCTGGCGGTATCTCCGCACTCGCTACATCGCCCTGGCGTCGGTCATCAGCGTGACGCTCGGCGTCGCCACGATGATCGTGGTCAACGCCGTCATGTCGGGCTTCGCCTACGAGATGAAGAACCGCATCCACGGGATTCTTTCCGACGTGATTTTCGAGGCACACAGCGCCACCGGCTTCGACGATCCGCAATACCACATGGAGGCCATCCGCCGCATTGCGGGCGACTACATCGCCGGGATGACCCCCACGGTCCACGTACCGGCAATGCTCACTTTCGAATACGGCGGCACCCACCATACCCGTCCGGTGACCTTGATCGGCATCGACGCCGAAACGCAAAGCGAGGCCAGCGATTTTGGAAAGTATTTGCTGCATCCGGGGAACCGAGAGAAGATGAGCTTCGAGTTGCGTGACGGCGGGTTCGACGCCGCGGACCGGCAACCCGGCGCTCCGGCAGACGGCCGCCGCGTGCTGAGCGAAGCCGGCTGGTCGTATCGTCGCTGGTGGGTCGAGCGGAAAAAGGCGTTCGACGCCGACCATCCGCAGCGCGTCGAGCCGCCCGAGCCGACGGGCGAACTGTCGACCGGCGCAACCGATGACGACGACACGGCGGTCCGCTTGGCCGCCGGCGACGAAGAGTCGCCCGCGCCAAACGAGCAGCTAACCGGTGAACCTTCGACCGACGGCGAAGAGGCTGCCGCGACATCCCCCGCCGATCCGTTCAAACCGGAAGACAACGTGTTCGATCCGGCCACAGAACAGCATACGGGCTTGGTGCTGGGCATCGCCATCTCAAACTTTCGCGACGACAACGGCAAGGAACGATTTCTCCTGTTGCCCGGCGACGACGTAATGCTCACGTTCCCCAACGCGGCTATTCCCCCCGGCGCGGTGAACAGCAACTTCACCATCGTCGATCTGTACGAGAGCAAGATGAGCGAATACGACTCAACGTTCGTCTTCGTTCCGATCCAGAAGTTGCAGCAGTTGCAAGGCACGCTCGATACGAGCACCATGGTTGGCCGGGCCAACAGCATCCAGATCCGGCTCAAGAACGAGGCCGACGCCAATCTGGTGCGCGACAAGCTCCGCAAGGCCTTTCCGATGGAGCTCTACTCGGTATCGACCTGGCGCGACAAGCAGGGGCCGCTCTTGGCCGCCGTGCAGATGGAGACGGCCATCCTCAACATTCTGCTGTTTCTGATCATCGCTGTGGCCGGATTCGGGATTTTGGCGATCTTCTTCATGATCGTCGTGGAAAAGACCCGCGACATCGGCATTCTCAAGGCACTGGGCGCCTCGGGGCGGGGCATCATGGGCATCTTTCTTTCGTACGGGCTGTCGCTGGGAATCGTGGGATCGGGCGTCGGCCTCGTGCTGGGGCTTTTGTTCGTGGTCAACATCAACCAGATCGCCAGCCTCTTGAGCCTGTTGACGGGGCACGAGGTGTTCGATCCGACGATCTACTACTTCTACAAGATCCCGGCCATCATCGAGCCGGTCACCGTCACCTGGATCGTTTGCGGGGCGCTGCTCATCGCCGTTTTGGCCAGCGTGTTGCCGGCCCGCCGCGCCGCCCGACTCCATCCTGTGGAGGCCCTTCGCTATGAATGAATCGAAATCCGCGCTACGGGCTCCGCGTCGACGGAGCGACTCGCAGCCGGCGCCACACATCGAAATCTCACCTGCCAACTCGTCGCCCGTGCAGCTCAACGCCCGGGGACTCACCAAAAGCTACCGCAAGGGGGCCACGGTGATTCCGGTGCTGCGAGGAGTTGACCTCGAAGTTCGCCGCGGCGAATTCCTGGCCATCATCGGGCAAAGCGGCTCGGGCAAGAGCACGCTCTTGCATATTTTGGGCACGCTCGACGCACCCGACAGTGGCGAGGTGCACTACGAGGGGCGCCGCATCGACAATTTGCCGCTGGCCCAGCGCGACCGCGTGCGCAACGGCCAGATCGGCATGATTTTTCAGTTCTATCACCTCCTGCCGGAACTGACCGCGCTGGAGAACGTGCTGTCACCCCTGATGATTGCCTCGAGCGCCTGGAGCTACTGGCGACGGCGGCGGGAGCACGGCGAGAGGGCCAAGGAGCTTTTGGACACCGTCGGGCTCAGTCACCGGCTCAAGCATCGCCCGCGCGAGCTGTCGGGCGGCGAGATGCAGCGGGCGGCGATTGCCCGCGCCTTGATCACCGGTCCCAAGGTGCTGCTCGCGGACGAGCCGACCGGCAACCTCGACCGAGGCACGGGCCAAGAGATCCTGGAGATCCTGGGCAGGCTCAACCGCGACCAGAAGCTGACGATGGTCATGGTCACGCACGATCTGGCGATTGCCGACCGCGCCGACCGCGTGATTCGCCTCGTCGAAGGCAGGGCGGAACGGGTGTAGCCGCTAGCAACCGCGACGTCGCCACAGAGCCGAAGTCCGCTGTCCTCCAGCCTTGAAGCGTCAGGTCAACTGCCCCAGCCAGTAGGTCAGCTCGCTTGGGGTCGGGGGGGTCTGGAAGAGGTCGTTGAAGACGCTGTCGAGCCACGCCGTGTTGTTCCCCTGCCCCTTGGCGGAACTGCTGTAATACTCGGACGACGAGATGAAGCCCGCGATCACGTCTTCGTTCTGGGCGCCGTGCTCGAAAGCGTTCACCCAGTAGGCGATCTCGCTGGAAGCCGCAGAACGGCCAAGAAAGGCCTGGTAGTCGTTCAGGACGACGATCGCTTCGCATTCGGGACTGGTGGCGATCGAGAGGGCGACTTCGTAACGGCTTTCGCCGGCCTGCAACTGCGCTAGCCAATAGTTCAGTCCCTGGCCGTCGGCGGGACGCCCCAGCAGGTCCTCGTAGATTCCTCGCAGCCACGAGATGTCCGTCGTTCCATGAAGCTGCGCGTATTCCTGCGAGCTGAGCAGCGACGCCTCAAATCGTTCGTCGGTCAGGCCGAGTTGCATCCGCCCCGCCCAATAGTTGAGCCCACCCGCGTCGGCCTCCCGCCCGAGATCGTGTTCGTAAACCGCGGCCACGAAGGTGGTGTCGTACTGTGCGCTGTGAACGAGTGATTCGGCGACGGTCCCACGGTTCGACGTTGAAGTGGGCGTGCCCCCGCCCGTCGTCGGCGGGGGAGTCGTCGCCGTCGGCGTGGCTCCCTGCGGCGCCGCCAGCCCGTGGACGGCGTTCGACCACAATTCTTCCACGGCGTAGCCGTTGAGATAGACCGTGTTGCTCGCCAGGTCGGCGAAGTCGCCGATTTCGTAGCCGGAGGTGGAGTCGTTGGTGTCGTCCCACCAACTCGTGCCGTCGGGGTCGGTGATCGCCTCGGCCAACTCGTGCGAGCTGGCGGCCGTTTGTTGTTGAAAGGCCGCAAGTCCGGCGACCCGATCGTTGCCGATCGGGTCGGGAATCACGGCGTATCTCACCAACTGTCCGGCCGAATCGACGAAGCTGTTGTGGTAGCCCGCAAAACCCTCCGGAAAGCCGTTGCTGCGGCTACCGCCCTGCGACACGACGACGTTGGGGGGTGTGAAGACAAAGAGCAGCGAATCGCCGTTCGGCGCGGCGATGGCGCCGGAGCTGATGTCGGAGTCCAGCACGTTCTGGATGGTGCCGTCGCTTACCGTCGCCCGGCGCCACACGTCCTGCGGAATGTCGACCTGGCC
Organism: Pirellulales bacterium; assembly: GCA_035550375.1. GTDB lineage: Bacteria > Planctomycetota > Planctomycetia > Pirellulales > JAICIG01 > DASSFG01. Next base: position 13,411 of record DASZPH010000094.1, read on the forward strand.
GACAAACGACCCGTGCCCGATCGGCCCCGCCTGCGCGGTGCCATACTGGGCCAGCAGGTCCATGTAGGAGCTGCCGGTGAGGTAGGAGAAAAATTGGTCGAGCTGAGCGGCGTTCTGGGCAAGCGAGGAGTCGGTCGTCCAGGCCTGTCCAAGGAAGACAGTCTCGACGGCAGCGTTATTGATGACCGGCCCACCCTGATAGGTGACGCCTGTCAGCAACTGCCGACGTTCGAGTCCCTCCAGGCGCCGCGCCCTCGGACACCGGCGCCGCCGAAGCAGAGCCCACCGGAAGGTGAATACCGCGCCAACGGGGAGCTTTGGCAGCCCGAACATGCTCATGCCATGTCTCACCGACCGACGACCCCTATTCCAGCGTCCCGGCCACCTGCGGTTATGGTAGGCGTGCCTGCGAAAAAGGCAAGCAAACCGGCGGCAGACTGCGAGGGGTTCTTCCCCGGCTCTGGATATCTGGTATCTGCCGCACGAAACAGGCTAGAATGGACGGGTCGCAGCCCGTCTCATTCATTTCATCATGCCAGAAGCAACTCAAGTCGAGTCGCCGCCGTCGCAGGGACCAGCGGGGCGGAGATTGAGAATGGTTTTGGTGTCGTCCGCCGGCCTGGCGTTGTTGGGCGCCGGCGTCTGGCTGGTCGGCTGCAGGCCCCGGCCCTTCTCAACCACGATGGAGGAATCGGAACTTCAACCCGCGTCGACGCAGCCCGCGCCGGTCGATCCGGCCGGCATCGAGTTTGTCGACGTGGCCCGTGAGCGCGGCCTTACGCATGAACTGCCGCAGCAACCTCGGCCCATGCGCTCGCCCGAAGCGTTCGGTTCGGGTTGCGCCCTCTTGGATTACGACGGCGACGGCTGGGTCGACGTGTTGCTGGTCGACGATCCCCACCCGGTGCTTTACCACAACGTCGGCGGCGAAAGGTTCGACGACGTCACCGTTGCTTCGGGCCTGACCCTAACCTACGGGAAAAACTGGACGGGCTGCGCGGTCGGCGATTACGACGGCGACGGTTGGCTCGACCTGTTGCTGACGGGCTTTCATCGCCTCGCGCTGCTTCGCAACGACGGCGGCAAGCGGTTCCTGGAAACGACGGGGCAGGTCGAGCTCGATCCGACCAACCACGGACACTGGGGCGCCAGCGCCGGCTTCATGGATCTCGACAACGACGGCGACCTCGATTTGGTGATCTTGAACTACGTCGTGTTCGGCCCGGAAAGCAAACAGTACTGTGAGCTGTCGCCCGGCGTCCAATCGGGCTGCCCGCCCAAGGAATACGAGCCCGAATTTGGCGAAGTCTGGCGAAACAACGGCCGCAATGGCTTCGAGTTGATCTCGGCCGAGACGTCGGGCATGAAAGACACCCACGGCGTGGGCCTGGTGCTGGCTTTCACTGACTACGACGACGACAACCGCATCGACTACTACATCGGCAACGACGGCACGCCCGCCGAAATGATGCACAATCTGGGCGACATGAAGTTTGAGAACGTGGGGCAGTTGAGCGGTCTGACCGTCGGCCGCAACTATCGGGCGATGGCGGCCATGGGGGCGGACTGGGGCGACTACAATCGCGACGGCTTTCTGGATTTGATCGTCACGGATTTCCAGAAGAACTGCTTCGGCCTGTTTCGCAATGAAGGGGGTGGGTTCTTCGTCGAAGCAAGCAACACGACTGGTCTCTCGCTGACCACCTGCGACCGGCTGGGTTTCGGCGCCAAATGGATCGATATGGACAACGACCGTTGGCCCGACGTCTGCTTCGCGAACGGGCACGTGTACGACAACGTGGCCGACATCGACGGCCGGGGGTCTCAGTTTCGTCAGCCGATCATGCTGTTCCGCAACCTGGAAGGAAACCGCTTCGTCGACCTCGTGCCCGTACTCGACAAGTCGATCGCCAGACCGTTGGTCGGCCGTGGCTCGGCCACGGGGGATTTCAACCGTGATGGCCGCACAGACTTGCTCATTGTCGATTTCGAAGGCCCCGCCATGTTGCTGGAGAACCGCTCCAAGACGGACGGGCATTGGCTGTCGCTGGAGTTGCGTGCCGCGGCGCCTAACGTGTTCGCTTACGGCGCTCGGGCGACGGGACGGCTGGGCAAGGAGGTGTGGGTCGGCGAAGTCGCGCCCGCCTCGAGTTACCTCTCTTCAAGCGACACGCAGATTCATTGGGGACTCGGCCCGTTCGATCACCTCGACCAACTCACCATCCGCTGGCCGTCGGGCAAAGAGCAGACATTTGGGAATGTCGCGGCAGATCGGTTTCTGCGCATCACCGAGGGGGAAGAACCCCAGGAAAGTCCGGCTGGGAAAACAACCGAGCCCTGAGCGCGGGTTTTCCGCGGGGCGCACCACCCTATCACGCCAGGTCCCCAGTGCGGGTCGCCAGGGCGCAGCCGGCGGCGCGAAGGTGATCGATCTGGTTGAGCGTCATCAGCTTGATCTGCGTCGTTGACTCGAGCATGCTGATCGAGCCGTTATAGAGCATGAACGGGTTGCGCTCCGCCGGCACGCCGATCAACGACTTGAGAGCGGCGGCCAACACGCCGCCGTGCGCCACGACGACCACCTGCCGGTGCGCGGAAGCCCGGATTTCGTCGAAGGCCGCCTGCGCCCGATTCATCAAGTCGCGGCGCGACTCGCCGCCGGGGATGCGAAAGTCGGGATCTTGTGAACGCCAACGGGCGGCGTCCTGAGGGAAACGGTCGGCCAACTCCGCCGCGAGGGAGCCCTGAAAAATGCCGATGTTGATTTCTTTCAGTCGATCGTCGGTATGGATCGGCAGTTTGAGCGCCTCAGCCAACGGTCGAGCCGTTTCCATGGCCCGCGCGAGCGGGCTGGCGTAAATCGCGTCGATTTCGAGCTGCCCCAGCGTGGCCGCGAGCGCCTCGGCGTGCTTCCGCCCTAGCGGCGACAGGCGAGGCTCGTCCGACTGCCCCTGCAGCCGCCCCTCCAGGTTGTAAGTGCTTTCGCCGTGACGGACGCAATACAGGATCATCATCCGCTCAGTTCGCCGCGGCGCAGCTTCTTATAGAGGTCGAGGGCTTCCAAGATGATGCGAGTGGCATCTTCGGGCCCCATGAAATCGTCGATGACCACCTGTTTGTTTTCCAGCACCTTGTAGTCCTGGAAGAAACGCTTCACTTCGCGCAGAGTATGTTCCGGAAGCTGCTTGTGGTCATGGTAATCGCAAACGGCCGGATCGTGAACGCTGACGGCGATGATCTTGTCGTCGATTCCCTTGTCGTCGCGCATCCGCATGACGCCGATGGCTCGCGCGTCGACGATCGTCAGCGGGTGCACGGGTTCCTGTCCGAGCACCAGTGCGTCGAGCGGGTCGCCGTCGTCACAGAAGGTGCGGGGGATGAAGCCGTAGTTTGCCGGGTAATGCACCGAGCTATACAGCACTCGATCGAGCCGCAAAAAACCGGTCCCTTTATCGAGTTCGTACTTGTTCTTGCTTCCCGCGGGAACCTCGATCACCGCGGGGAACGAATTCTCGATTACCTCGTCGTCGATATAGATGTCGTGCCAGGGGTGCATGGAGCGTTTTATAGGTGGGGCCGGCCGTTTAGTCCGCGTTATACCTGCCACGAGCCTTTATCGAAAAAGTAGGGTGGGACGAGCGAAGCGGGTCCCACTAATTTACGTTGCTTTGGCGGGACCCGCTTCGCTCGTCCCACCCTACCACTCTAGCACCTTCGCGGGCTTCTAATCGTCATTCTCAGCGGCAAACAAGCGACATCCTGCGCCGATGAGACAGACGCCCAGGCCGATCATGCCAAATGGGCGACGGCCGTGAAACCTGTCCAGATCGTTTGTGTCAAGAAGTACCACGACACCTGGGCATCGCCGGTCGCGGTGCCCTCGATCGCAGCGGCACTCAAAGCCGCCACCGGTGACATCTTTCCGCAGCGTCGACACTTGAAGTGCGCGCCGGCATTTTCGTCTTGCAACGAATATTGCTTACCATAATGAACGCATTCGACGCGCATCGGCGGAGTTAGGGGAGAGACCTGATTCCAAGGCGAAGGATCAAACCGCCTGCGCGTCCACCCGGCACCCCTCGAATTCGCAACTTCATGCGGCGTCTCAATAACTGCGTCGATTGATCCTTCCCTGCACTCTCCCAGGCAAACCCTGAATCCTCAAAAATCCCTCAGCGTCGGTCTGGTTGTAGCTGCCGCCTCCTTCCATGCTGGCGATCCCCTCGTCATAGAGGCTGCGCGGGCTGGAGCGGCTGGCCACCATCAGATTGCCTTTGTAGAGGTTGAGCGTCACCTCGCCTGTCACCGGGCGCTGCGCCTCGCGGATGAAGGCCATCAGGGCGTCCATCTTGGCGTGATACCAGAAGCCGTAATAGACCATTTCGGCGACTTCTGGCGAGAGCCGGTCGCGCAGGTGGGTCAAATCGCGATCGAGCGTGATCTGTTCGAGTACGCGGTGGGCGTCGTAGAGGATCGTCATGCCAGGCGCTTCGTAGACGCCTCGGCTCTTCATGCCCACAAAGCGGTTCTCCACCACGTCGACGCGGCCGACGCCGTTGCGGCCGCCGATGCGGTTCAGCTCGGCGACGATTTCGTAGGGATTCAGCCCGTGGCCGTTGACGCTCACGGGCACACCTGACTCAAAGGCGACCGTGACCGCCTCGATCTTGTCGGGCGCCTGTTGGGGTGAAACGGTCATCCCGAAGTCGACCAACTCGACGCCGTTGACCTGGAGGTCTTCGAGCTTGCCCGCTTCATAGCTGATGTGCAGGCAGTTCTCGTCTGAACTGTACGGCTTGGCTGCCGACGCCTTGACGGGTATCTGCTTTTGCTCGCAGTAGGCGATCATCTCTTTGCGGCCGGGAAACAACTTGCGGAAGGTGTCCCGACGCCAGGGGGCGATGACTTCGATGTCCGGCTCCAGCGCCTCGGCGGCAAGTTGAAAACGGCACTGGTCGTTTCCCTTGCCGGTCGCGCCGTGGGCAAAGGCTTTCGCCCCGACTTCTCGGCCAACTTGCAGGCAGGCCTTGGCGATCAGCGGCCGTGCGATTGACGTGCCAAGCAGGTAAATCCCCTCGTATTTGGCCTGCCACTGCATCACGGGGAAGGCGAAATCGCGGCACAGATCCTCTTTCACGTCCACGATCCGGGCCGACTTGGCGCCGCACTGCCGGGCCTTGTTCAGGATGGCCTGCCGGTCCTCGCACGGCTGGCCCAAATCGACGTAGACCGCGTGCACTTCGTGCCCCTGGTCTTGCAACCAACCGAGGATGACCGAGGTATCGAGTCCGCCCGAATAGGCGAGAACGCAGGTGGGCATGGAGGGGCAGGCAAATCTTGGACGCGTGGTGAACTGAAATTGAGCAAGCCGACATTGTCATCAGCGGCGTCCAAAGTGGCAAGTGCGAGTGGCGAACGGCGGGAAGCACCACGCGGCCAACGCCCAAAGCCTCACTACAACCTGCCCATAAAAATGGCAATTCGCGACCTCGCGAAGAGCCGCACCAGGTCTGCCCGTCTGGCATAACACCTTTGGCGGCGGAGATTAGCGCGTCCCGTGCCTAGACTGGCACTGGACTTGCTATCGAACAGCGACCGACGCAAGACCGACTGGCCGATTGATGGGAACTCGGGCGAGTAACGAACGGCGGAGCCGTTCGACGAGCGGCCGGTTTGAGGACAAAGGGGCACGAACAAGCGGGGGCCGGAACAAGAGGAACCGGGAGGTAAACATGTGCGCGGCGATGGCGATCGAAAACCCTTGGCCACGAGCGACGCTGTCGTGGCGCGGAGCGGGCATCGGGTTTTTTGCCATGTGGGTCTTCGTGGGGCTCGTTTCGGCCTACGACGCGTGGCTGGTCATCAAGTACTGGGAGAGCATCGTCCAGCTCGAGCAGAACCCGTTTTGCCAATACCTCATCGCCGTCGGCGAGGGGGATTGGTCGATTTTTCTGCGTGCCAAGACGGGCGGCACCGTGGCGGTGCTGAGTGTGTTGGCCGGCCTGTACCGCAGTAACCGGCGCCTGGCCCTTCCAGTTACCGCCGCCGTGAGTCTCTTTCAGCTTGGCTTGTTGGCTTACCTGACATTTGGGTCGGCCGGTTGATTGCCCAAATGCGACGTGCGTAGTAAGTTGAACTGGCACGCTCCCGCTTTGCCTGCTTGCAGTCGATTGTCACAATGGCCTCGCGTTGTTCTACCACGGACGGCGAACGCGAATTTCGCCAGCGCCGTCGTTGGATTCGTTGGACCTGCTGGGCGCTCGTCGCCTTGGTAGCCGTCGTCGGGGGGCCGCTCGGTCTGCTGATTCGTTCTGCTACCGGCCAGCATCGCGCCGTGCTGGCCCTACGGCAGCGCGGCGCCGCGGTCGGTTATCGCGGAGAAGAGTGGCCGCAACAGCCCGAACGTCAGCTCGAACGCGACCCGCTCTTGAAGCATTTTCTGGTCGAGGTTTCGCTCGTCGACCTGGGGGATACCGACGTGGGCGATGACGACCTCGCCTGGTTGCGCAATTTTCCCTCGCTGGAGACGCTCGTCTTGCGCAACACCCGCGTGACAGACGCCGGACTCGAGTGCCTCAGGTGGCTGTCCAAACTGAAATACCTTGACCTCCACGGTACGCACGCCGGCGACGCGACCCTCAACCTCATCGGCCAGGAGGCCGACTTGCAAGATCTCGATCTGGGAGAAACGCAAGTTACGGACGAAGGCTTGACGCATCTCTCGCAGTTGAGCCGCCTGCGCTCGCTCGACGTAAGCGGCACTCAAGTCACCGACGCGGGCCTCGCTCGTCTTGCCGACTTGAAACAGCTTCAGTGGCTGGGGGTCGAAGGGACGCGGGTGGCCCGTCCGGATCTCGACGCATGGGCAAAAACCCACCCCCAGACGGTGCTCAGCCGGGGTGGGAGTGGTGTTGAGGACTAACCGGTCACCCGTTATTCGACGGTCACGCTTTTGGCCAGGTTGCGCGGCTTGTCAACGTCGCATCCGCGCAGCACGGCGATGTGGTAAGACAGCAACTGCAGCGGAATGACCGTCACGATCGGCTGCAAGAATTCCTCGGTCGTCGGAATCAAGATCGTCTCGTCCGCTAGCGCGGCCGCACGGGTGCCGGACTGGCACGTTATGGCAATGACCGGTCCTCCGCGGGCCTTGATTTCCTCCATGTTGGAGATCACTTTGTCATAAACGGGCCCTTGGGGAATGAGGAACACGCTGGGCGTATTCTCGTCGACCAGCGCGATCGGCCCATGCTTCATTTCCGCCGCAGGATAGCCCTCGGCATGGATGTAGCTGATCTCCTTGAGCTTGAGCGCGCCTTCCAGCGCCGTCGGAAAGTTGTATTGCCGGCCGAGGTAGAGGAAGTTATTGCACTGGTAATACTTCGCCGCGATCCGCCGTACTTCCTCGTCCGCTTCGAGTGCCTGTCGGACCAGATCGGGCAGCGCGCGTAGCTGCTCGATCATCTGCATCCCCTGGGCATGGTTGAGGTGCCGCAGCCGCCCAAAATAGAGGGCCAGCATCGCCAGGGCTACGCATTGCGACGTGAAGGCCTTGGTGGAAGCGACGCCGATCTCTGGACCGGCGTGCAGGTAGATGCCGCCGTCGGCCTCTTTGGCGATTGTGCTTCCTACAACGTTGCAGATGGCCAGGGTAGGGTGCCCTTGCCGCTTCATCTCGCGCAGCGCGCCGAGCGTGTCGGCCGTCTCGCCGCTCTGGGTGATGGCAAAGACCAGCGTGTTGTTGTCCAACGGCGGGTTGCGGTAGCGCAGCTCGCTGGCGTACTCCACCTCGACCGGCAGCCGGGCGAACTGCTCGATGAGATACTCGCCCACCAGCGCCGCGTGCCAACTTGTGCCGCAAGCGGTGAGTAGGATGCGGTTGACCGAGCGAAGCTGCCGCGGCGACAGGTTCAGACCCCCGAAATGGGCCGTCGCGTCGTCAAGGCTCAGACGTCCGCGCATCGTGTTCTCGAGGGTCTCCGGTTGCTCAAAAATCTCTTTGAGCATGAAGTGTTCGTAGCCGCCGCGGTCGACGTCACCCGGAGCCATATTGAGCAACTGCACGTCGTGCGCCACCTCGCCTTGGTCTCGGTGGATGACGCGCAACGAATCGGCCGTGAGGACCGCCAGCTCGTGGTCGGCCAGATAGACGATCTTGTCCGTTCGGCCGACCAGCGGCGAGGCGTCGCTGGCGATGAAGTGCTCACCCGCACCCACGCCAATCACCAGCGGGCTACCCAAACGGGCGGCGAAGAGAACGTCGGGGTATTCCCGGAACAGAATCCCCAGCCCGTAGGTGCCGCGCAGCTTCGAGAGAGTCTTGGTCACCGCCGCGACCAGCGGCGCGTAACCGCGTCGGGCCATTTCGGCCGGGTCCGGCCGCGGTTCGTCACGCAACACACGATCGAGGTGATGCGAAATAAGGTGGGCAATGACCTCGCTGTCGGTGGCCGAGCGAAACCGGTACCCCTGGCTCTCCAGACGCTCCTTGAGCGGCAGGTAGTTTTCGATGACGCCGTTGTGCACGATGGCCAAGACGTCGTTGCCGCCCAGGTGCGGATGGGCGTTGTCGTCGGTGGCGGCGCCGTGGGTGGCCCAGCGGGTGTGGCCCAGCCCGTTTTGCCCGGAGACCGACACGTCCGCCAGCCGGCTGGCGAGTCGGTCGAGCCGACCGGCCGCTTTGACCAGAGCGAGCCGCTTGTTCGGTGTGACTGTGACGACGCCCGAACTGTCGTAGCCTCGGTATTCGAGCCGGCGTAAACCGGCCATCAGAAAATCGACCGCCTCTTGGCGACCTACGTACCCAACGATTCCACACATGTCGTTAGCCTCCCTGACATTGTAGCTCGCCGCCTGACAATGCAGAGCTATCGTACCACAGAGCCCACTTACGGCCTATCTGCCATGGCGCAGGCATCATGCCCGCCCTTTTTTACCGTCACGGAACGCTGCCCGAAGGCCTCGGGCGCCTGCTCCCGGAGTGAACGGAAACGCTTGGCCGGGGCGGAATTATGAGTAATTGATGAGCGACAATTGCGGCTCCCTTGTTCGCCATTAGAATGCCGGCCATCAAGAGCCTCTCCCAAGAGCGGCACGGCCAATTCCCGGGGGCCTTCCTAGGCTGCCTTTCGGGCCAACGCCGCCCAGGAGGCGGCGTGAGGGAGTTTGATGTCGCTTTGAGGACATGAGTGATTTATGGCCTTGCTGCAGGCGCTTAACGGGGACAATGCCGGCCAGCGCTATCTGATTGCCGGCGACAGTACCGTAATTGGTCGCGATCCTGATTGTGACGTCGTGTTGCACGTGACGGCGGTCAGCCGACGGCACGCACGGGTATTTGCCGACAGCGGCACCTTCTTCATCGAGGATTTGCACAGCCGCAATGGCACGCTCCTCAACGGCCAGCCGGTCGTCACCCCCCAGCGACTGGCCGAGAACGACCGCCTGTCGGTTTGCGAGGCGATGTTCAGTTTTCACCAGCAGTCGTCGCCGACCATGCTGGTCGACGACGAAGGGGACACGGTTGGGGCTGTGAAGGCGACGGTGCAGATCAAGGCGCCGCGGAGCTCGCTGCACTCCGCCATGGTCAGCGCCGAGGCGAAGCTAAGCGCCATCCTGGAAGTTTCGCAATCGATCGGATCAACGCTGGCCGAAGACCAGGTGCTCAATAAGATCCTTGACAGCTTGTTCAAGATTTTCCTGCAGGCGGAAAGGGGATTTGTAGTGCTCTGCGAAGGGGCAGACGATGCGCTGGTGATCATGGCCGAAAAGCACCGCCGCCCTGACGACGACGTGTCGGCCTGGCTGAGCCGCACGCTGGTGAGCCGGGCGATGGCGTCGCGCGAGGCCATACTCTCGTCCGACGCGGCCAACGACCCCCGCTTCCGCCAAAGCGAAGTGAGCCTGAGCAGCGCTCTGATGCGCATCCGGTCGGTTGTTTGCGCGCCGCTGGTCGACAGCCAAGGGAAGGCACTGGGCGTTCTGCAACTCGACACGCTCGATCAGCGCACGCCTTTCGATCAACCGGATCTGGAGTTGCTCGCAACGGTCGCTCGACTGGCAGCCATCGCCATCGAAAACGCCCGGCTGTACGAAACGGCCATGAAGAAGCAGGCGATTGACCACGACCTGGCGATCGCCCGCAACGTGCAGCATCGTTTCTTGCCCAAAAAGGCACCGGAGTGCGCCAGCTACGAATTCTTTCATTTCTACGAAGCGGCCGAGCAGCTTGGAGGGGACTATTTCGACTACATCTGGCTACCGGGCGACCGGCTGGCGGTTGTGGTGGCCGACGTCTCGGGCAAAGGAATTCCGGCCGCCTTGCTGATGGCTCGGCTGGCCGCTGAGACGCGCTATGTGCTCGTCGGACAGGCCGACCCGGCCGTGGCTTTCGACCGGCTGTGCGCCGGCTGGGACGAAGGTTTTGTCACCATGACAGTGGCTATTGTCGACCCGGCGAACCACGAAGTTCAGTTCGTCAACGCGGGGAACCTGCCACCCATGCTGCGGCACGCGTGCGGGCGAGTCGAGCGGCTCGGCGAGGAACACACCTGCTTGCCGCTGGGGGTCAGCCCTGACTTCAGGTACGAGTCATTCAAGGTGCCGCTGGCTCCCGGAGAGTCGGTCGTGATGCTTACCGACGGTCTCAGCGAGGCGATGAACGACGAGAACGAGCTCTATGGGCTTGAACGATTGCAGGATCAGCTTTCCCGCGGTGCTGGGACGGTCGCCGAGATCGGCAATCAATTGCTCTCGGACATAAAGGGTTTTGTCGGCGAGCGATCGCAAGCCGACGATATGTGCCTGGTTTGTTTCGGGCGGGCGTGATCCCGCGATTTCTGCGGGCCAGGCTGCCCTTGAACGGCTGGGTCGCACGGCTTAGCCGGGCTGCGAAGTGACCGGGCTATGTGTATCGCCCCGGTTACAAGGGGCAAAAAGAGCTCTACCGCCTCCTCACGGCGGCTCGGACCGCCCCTTGGCCGCCGGATCCGAACTAAGCTTGCCTATAGAGTCGGATAGGCCATGAAAATCAATGACTGGGACTACGTTGGCCGAAGCCCGCGGCACCAGGCTGCCACGCAGGTCGAAATCGAGCGCGCTGGGAATGCGTCGCCGACGCACATCATGGCCGATCTGGTCGACTTCTCGCGACAGGGAGCCCGGCTGCGAGCTGAACCAGGGCTAGCCGAGAATGAGCCGATCGTAATTCTTTTGCGAAACCCCTCCATCGGTCTCGACTTAGCCTTCCCTGGCGCTGTACGATGGTGTGGGCAACACGTCGGTAGCCGCCGGATGTACGGCTGCCAGTTCAAGGAAGAAGTGCCGCTGGAGACGCTGGGAGAACTGTTCTTGGCCGGGATTCTCTCCGTGCAGCCGACCGCCTCCTCCGGCTAGACCGTGTTTTTCATAGCGCTCAATGGACGAACCTGGTCCGACTGGCCAGCGATTTAAGCAACTTGCGCGGGCCTCCCGCCATCAAAAAAGCTCAATGGACGAATCCGGTCCGACTGGCCGGCGCTTGCACACGCGCGAAACGATCCGGCTTGGCCTTTTGTTCGGCACGATCTACTTCGTGCAGGGGATGAGCGAGCCGACCACCGGTCTCGTCTCGCAACCCAATCAGTCGCTGCTGCGCCAGTGGGGCGAAACGCCCGAGCAGATCGCTCTCTTCGTGGCCATTCTGGCTGTGCCATGGTGCTTCAAGCCCCTCTTTGGGTTTCTTTCTGACTTTTTCCCGCTGGGCCGCTTCCGGCGGAAGAGCTACCTGATTCTCACCAGCCTGGTGGCGATGGCCGGTTTTTTTGCCCTCGCCTGGTGGACTCCCTGGCCGATCGGCGCCTACAACCGGCTGCTCTCCTGGATGCTGGTGCCAACCGTGGCCGTGATCTTCGCCAACGTCGTCGTCGACGCGCTGATGATCGAGGCGGGACAGCCTCACGGAATCACCGGGCGGCTCCAGTCGGTGCAGTGGGCCGCGATCTACGCCGGCAGCGTTCTCACCGGCAAAGTGGGCGGACTCCTGAGCGAGTATCAGGAGCAGCGGTTGGGATTTCTGATCTGCGGGGGCCTGATGTCGGGAACTCTTGTGCTCTCGTTGATCGGAGTCCGAGAGCCGCCGGTCGCGGGTCCCAAGGAGGATTGGCGAACGGCCATTCGCTCGCTGGTTGCGGCGGCGCGATCTCTCGACGTGCTGGCGGTTGGCGTCTTCATCTTTCTCTGGCATTTCAACCCCTGTTGTCAGGCGGTCCTCTACTTACACATGACCGACTGGATGGGCTTCAGCGAAGAGTTCTACGGGGACACGATGTCGGTCATCGCCATGGGCTCGCTGGCCGCTTGCGTCTCCTACGGCATTTACTGCCACCGGGTGCCGATGCGTCGGCTGGTCTACATGGCCGTCCTGCTTGGCATCGCCAGCAGTTGGGGGTACTGGTGCCTCGCCGGCCGCACGTCGGCTGTCGTCGTCAGCCTGCTGACCGGGTTCGCCTATATGACGGCCTGCATGATCATCGTCGACCTGGCGGCACGGGTCTGCCCCCTGCAAGCGGCCGGCACGCTCTTCGCCCTTTTGATGGCGACCTGCAACACTAGTTCGGCGATCACGACCTGGATGGGGGGGTCGATCTACCAGGTGGCCGGCGACTGGTGGGGCTATGAGAAGGCCTTTACGATCGTGGTTGCCCTCGGCGGGCTCTTCTGCGCCAGCTCGTGGTGGGCCATCCGCTTTCTGCCTGCGCACCTGATGGGCTGCCCGCGACCCACGGCCAAGGAAGTGCCACCCTTGCTCCTGCCCGAACTGCCACCCTTGGTGGAACTGGCCATCGAACCTCCGCAACGGAGGATCTGAGGCAAGCTTGGAAGAGAAACGATGTCTGCTCAAGGCCGTCGAATGATCTGCGACGGTCGGCGAATATTCTTATGCGGCTAGGCGGCGGTGGCGACGCACCTTTACAATGCGCCGCCAACAGGCACGAACCGCGAGCAAGGAAAAGCCATGGCGCGCATCGTCTCATTCGTCATGCTGGTGGCCATTCTGCTGGTCATGGGCGCGCTGTTCTTCGAAGTGATGGCCGGCTTCTTCGTGCCACTCTTTCTGGCCGTGTTGCTGGTCGTCATGTTCCGCCCCCTGCATCGCTGGTTCGTCGGCCGCTGCCGGGGGCGAGAGCGCCTGGCGGCCGGACTGACAACGCTCGCCATCCTCTCGATCGTAATGGCACCCCTGTTGTTTGTGCTGATTCAGGCCGGTTTCGAGGCGAGCACGATCGCCGAGCGATGGAATACCGAGGCCGTGAAGGAACGGCTGGCCGCGCTGCGCGATCGCACGGGGCTTTCCCTTCCCTCGCAGGCGGCGCTCGCCCGGTTTGACGAGCTCGACGCGGCGCTGGCGGGCTGGCCCAAGTCCACTGAGCAGGCCGAGCGGGCCGGCTTGACCGAGGTTGCCACGGCCCTCGACGCCCTCGTGACTACCTTGGCCGACGAGTTGCAAACGCCGGAGGCCCCGAACTGGGCCGCTGTCAGCGACAAGGGGCTTTTACAGGCTGACCTCGATTTGCTGGCGGCAGCCCTTCCCAAGCTGCGTGAGGCGATCACGCAGGAAGGGGCTACCAAGGACATCACTGGGCTCGTTAACGAGGTGCAATCGCGACTCGATACCGTTCGCGCCGACGTGCTGGGAAGCCCGTGGAAAAGATGGATGAAGCGGCAGGTGAATCCGTCCGACGAACAGCTTGCCATCTGGCGCCGGCAAGCAAGAGATTTTGCCGACTCGCTGGCGGTAGGGGGCGCCCAATACGCCGGTAATGTTTTGCCCGACCTGATGATCGGACTGGCGGTGATGATCGTCGCCTTGTACTACTTTCTGGCCGATGGGCCGACGATGATCAAGTCGCTTATGCGCCTCTCACCGCTGGACGATCGCTACGAAGAACAACTCCTCAACGAATTCAGCACGGTTACCCGGGCGGTGGTGGTGGCGACGCTTCTTTCGGCACTTGTGCAGGGTTTGCTGGCGGGCATCGGCTACCTGTTTGCTGGCTTGGGCTCCGTCGCGCTGCTCACGATGCTGACGATGCTTTTCTCGCTCGTGCCGTTCATCGGAGGAACGGCCGTCTGGATACCCTGCTGCTTGTGGCTGTTTCTGGAGGGCCGCATGACGGCCGCGATCGTGCTGGCCCTTTATTGCGGCGTTGTCGTCTCGACTTCCGACAACATCATCAAACCGCTCGTCTTGCAGGGGCAGTCTAACCTGCACCCCTTGCTGGCGCTGCTGAGCGTGCTCGGGGGCGTGAAGGCGCTCGGGCCGATCGGCATTCTCGTGGGTCCGATGATCGTGGCCTTTCTGCAAGCCCTGTTGAAGATGGTGCAGATCGAGCTCGATCATCTCAGCAAGCCGGCCGGCGCGGCGTCATCGTGAGGCGACGTGTTCGGCAATGCGAAACAGCGACGGTGAACCGTCCATAAAACAACACCGCCGGCATCGCCATCAAAGGGATGCCGGCGGTGGTTCGTCGCGAGCGGCGACGGCGCCCGGTTCTCCCGCCCGGCCGAGTCGAGCTATTTTACGCGGGTTTCGCCCGTCGCTTTCGCTTCTCGACGGTGACCTTTGTAGTGCTCGCTGATCTGCTTGGCCCACTGTTCGTCGCCCAAATTGGGCCAGTGGTCTTTGTCGAAACCGGGAGCATTTGTGAGTTGCTCCTTGGTTGCGTCGAACATGACGAAGAAGTCTTTGCTGTTGGCGTCGTATTGCACCATGACGGCGTCCCACGGGACGGCGAAATATTTGTCACCGACTCCCAAAAAGCCGCCGAAGGACAGCGCCAGGTAGCGAATGTTTCCGGCGTTCGTGCCGATCACGATGTCTTCCACCTTGCCAAGCTTTTCGCCGCCGGCATTGCGCACCTGCATGCCGACCGCCTCGCTGGCGCGGTGCAGCCGCCAGTTGTGGTCGCTATTGGCTCGCGTCCGTTCGTTGTTGCGAATATCGCGCTCCGCGGCACGGTCGGCCGGCGCATTGGTTCTTACGCGCACCTCGGTGTTGCCCGCTCGTATGTCGACGCCGTGGTGTTTGTCGGTTGCCTCCATCCAACTCCGGTCGGCCATGTCCGGCCAATGGTTCTTGTCGAAACCGGGCGCGCTCTTTAACTTCTCTTCTGAGACGTCGAACACGACGACGTCTTTGTTCTTGTCGGCATCATGTTGGAACCTCAGCGATCGCCAGGGAATGGCAAATAGCTTGTCGCCCATGCCCAGAAAGCCGCCGAACGAGAGCGCCGCGTAGCGGACATGGCCGTCCTCCCCCATGTCGAGCATTAGGTCTTTGATCTCTCCCAGATCTTTGCCGGCCGAATTACGCACGGTCATCCCCCTTACCTGGGAGACTCGCAACGTATTCCCCTCGGTCTTTTTGTCCACCTTCGCCTGTTCGTTCGCTGGCCGGTCGTTTGCGGCCCTGTCTATCGCCGATACCGGGCTCAGAAAGAGCCCCAACAATCCGAATGCCGAAAATGTCGCTGCTAACACACGGACTCGCATCACAAGTACCTCCTCTTTGTGCATCCTGAAAAAAATGGTTTCGTTGCTGCCTCCCGCGGTTCGCCAAAATGCAACAAGTGTGCCCGTAATCCGTTCCCAACCGAGTGCCCCGGCAATCATGATGGTTCTGATCGGGATGACCACTTACAGGGGGGGGTCTGGTCAGCCATGCCGTGCACAAAGACAGGCGGCGGAAAAAAGGCCGGAAATTCCGCTTGCGTTCAACCGAAAGACTACTATAAAGGTCAACATGGTCATGTTTCGTCTGGGTCGATAGATGTCGGTCTTGTTCGCCCAAGGGATCGCGGGTTTTTTGTCCCCCGCCCAGTTCGCGCTCGTCGACTTGGCGCTGATTTTTGCGCTCCTGATCTGGTCGCGACTGCCGCCGGACATCGTGCTTTGCGCTGGCGTGGCCTTGCTCGTCCTGGTTGGCATCCTCAACCCCCGCGAAGCGCTCGCCGGTCTTGGCAACGAGGCCATGGTGACCGTAGGCATCCTGTACGTCGTGGGGGCCGGCGTGCGGCAGACAGGAGGCGTCGACTGGATCGCCCAGCGGCTCTTTGGGCGGCCGAGGTCGACTTTAGGGGCCGTCATCCGACTTATGTTGCCGACCGCCGCTCTCAGCGCCTTCATGAACAACACACCGCTGGTGGCGATGTTGATTCCGGCCGTGTCGGACTGGTCGAAAATGCACCGCATCGCCGCTTCCAAACTCATGATCCCGCTGAGCTACGCCGCGATTCTCGGCGGCACCTGTACGCTCATTGGCACGAGCACCAACCTGGTGGTCGACGGCCAGATTAAGGAAGAGGCCAAACGCCGGATTGCAGCCGACGTGAAAGGAGGCCTGGATGAGAACGAAGCGCGGGCAAAATTTGAGCGCGAGATGCGCGTCCCCGCTGACGGCCTGGCGATGTTCGACATCACCTGGGTAGGGCTCCCCGCGGCGGCAATTGGCTGCTGCTTCATAGCGGCCACGGCCTGGTGGCTTCTGCCGGACCGTAAGCCGGCAATCAGCAACCTGCAGGATCCCCGCTCGTATACGATCGAGATGCTCGTCGAGCCCGACAGTCCGCTCGTGGGTAAGACGATCGAGGCAGCGGGCCTGAGACATCTGCCGGGCGCCTATCTGGTGGAAGTCGACCGCGAGGGCTTCATCCTGCCGGCGGTCGGGCCGAACGAGCGGCTGCGCGCCAACGACCGACTGGTATTCGTCGGCGTGGTCGACTCGGTCATCGACCTGCAGAAGATTCGGGGCCTGGTGCCGGCCACCGATCAGGTGTTCAAGCTCACGGCGCCCCGTACGGCGCGGTGTCTGATTGAGGCGGTCGTCTCCAATAGTTGCCCGATGGTCGGAAAGACGATTCGCGACGGCAGGTTCCGTTCGGTCTACAACGCGGCGGTGATCGCGGTGGCCCGCAACGGGGAGCGCATCGACAAGAAGATCGGCGACATCGTGTTGCGGGCGGGAGACACGCTCCTCCTGGAGGCCCACTCGTCATTCGCCGATCAGCAGCGCAACAATCGCGACTTTTTTCTCGTCAGCCGGATCGAGGATTCGCAGCCGCCCGGGCACGAACGGGCCTGGCTCGCGATCGCAATTCTCACCGGTATGGTGCTCCTGGCCAGTCTCACGTCGCTGGGTATGTTCAAAGCGGCCCTGCTCGCGGCGGCCTTAATGATCGCCACGCGCTGCTGCGCCGTCTCGCTGGCCCGCCGGAGCATCGACTGGGAAGTTTTGCTGGCGATCGCAGCATCGTTTGCCATCGGCGCGGCTCTGGAGAAGACCAAGGCGGCACAGATGATCGCCGACTACCTGATCGGCCTGGCGCAGGGCAACGCGTGGGGTTCGCTGGCCGTCGTTTACCTGGTGACGCTGGTCACAACCGAATTGATCACGAACAATGCTGCCGCGGCCCTGATGTTTCCCATGGCGATCGCCACGGCCGGGCGGCTGAACGCCAGCGCCATGCCGTTCGTCATCGTCGTCATGATGGCGGCCTCGGCCGGATTCGCCACACCCATCGGCTACCAGACCAACCTGATGGTCTATGGGCCGGGTGGCTACCGGTTCAGCGACTACTTGAAGGTCGGCGTCCCGCTCGACATTTTGATCGGGGTCGTGACGGTGACGCTCGTGCCCTTCATCTGGCCCCTTTGATGACTACGGTCGACCAGCGACGGTCGCTGATGGCTGTTCGCCGTCAGCCGCCACCGACGACGAAGACGCCCGCAGAGCAATGCTCGCTTCCGTCGCCCCGGTGGCCAGAGGAGTAGGAACGAGGCCGACCAGCACCACCAAGAGCGCACAAACACCGGCGGCGAGCGCCGGGCCGATTCCGCCAGAGCTTGCGGGCGCGCTCGTCTGAGGCCGGAAATACATGGCCGCTACGACCCGCAGATAATAGCCGGCGGCGATCGTGGCGTTCACCACGCCGAGCACGGCTAGGGCCAAGAACCATTGCCGCACGTGGTGGTCGGCCAGCCCCGCTTCGCTGAAGTTCAGGGCGCTGGCAAAAACGAGCAGCTTGCCCGTGAAGCCGGCCAGAGGAGGAATGCCCATCAGGCTGAACAGAAAGACCGCGAGGAAAACGGCCGTCAGCGGGTTGGTTCGCGCGAGTCCCGCCAGTTCGTCGACCGTGTCGATCTGCTTGCCTTGTCCTCCCAAGTAGGTGAGTGCCGCGAACGTGCCCGCGGTCGCCAGCGCGTAGACAGCCAGGTAGAAGAAGAGCGGGCCGAGGCCGTCGAAGGTCGCAATCTGGTTTTCGCCGGCGCCGGCCAGGCCGACCGCAAGGCCGATCAGCATGTAACCGCTGTGGGCAATCGACGAGTACGCCAGGAGCCGGCGGATGTTGTCCTGCCACAGGCCGAGCACGTTGCCCAGCGTCATCGTCAGCACCGAAAGCACCAGGGCGATTTTCCAGGCGTAGTTTTCCATCCCCGGCATCCCCACGGCCACGATCCGCACCAAGGCCACAAATCCGGCGATCTTGGGGAGCACGGCCAGCACCCCGGCGTTGCCGTTGGTCGTTCCCTGGTAGACGTCGGGAGCGTAAAAATGGAACGGCACGGCCGTAATCTTGAAGCCGATTCCGGCGAAAACCAGCACCAGGCCGATCGTGGCCAGCGAAGTCAGGCCGGTCGGCTCCTCGCTTTGCGACAAAAGCGCCGAGTGCAGGCCCGCCAAGTCGGTCGAGCCGCCGATTCCATACAAGAAGCTGAACCCGTAGAGCGTCAGCGCCGACGACAGGATACTCAGAAAGAAGTACTTGGCCGTCGCCTCCGGTGAAGAAGCGTCTCGCCGGCCCAGGTAGAGCAGCACGTAAGTCGGGATGGAGATCAACTCGATTCCCAGGAAAAGAAGCACCAGATCGCGCGTCGTGGCAACGAGCATCGCGCCCGCCACGGCGAGCAGCAAGGTGCCGATCAACTCTGGCTCTTGCGCGTCGTCATCGGGATGTGAGGAGAGGAGCATCAAGACGGCGCCAACCACGAGCGCCAACCAGCGCACGTATTGACCCAAGGCGTCGATATGGCCCGCGGTATCAAGGGCGAGACCAGACGAGGACGACGCGGCGCCCGGGGCGGGCGGAGTCGCACTGCCCATTTGCTGCCCGACAAGCGCGGCGGCAGCGAGCCCCATCGCAGCCAGGGCGACGTAGGCCCAGACGCGTCGCGCCGACAGAAAGGCGCCCACCACATAGATCAACGAGGCGACCAGAATCAAGACGCCTTCGGGCAACAAGCGATAGACGGTGTCAGTCGACACGGGCCACCTCCCCTTTGCGAGCGGAATCGGCCCTGCGTGTCGCCTCCAGATCTCCGGCTAGGACCGGTCGCTGTTCAACATCCTGGTACCGTCGGTTGAACGCCGGCTCGGTTACTGCCAGCACTTGGTCGAGGTCGCGACCCATCGGCTGCATGAAGTGTTGAGGAAACAGCCCGATCCAGAAGACGAACACCAGCAGCGGCGCCAGGGCGAAAAACTCTCGCAGCGACATGTCGTGTACGGGCGGATCGTGCGACCCTTCATGATGAGCCGGCTCGCGCAGTCGGTTGAAAAACACTCGCTCGAAGAGCCACAGCATGTACCAGGCTCCCAACACGACGCCGAACACGGCGATGACCGCAATCGCGAGCCATTGGGCCGAATAAACCAGCGGCGCCTCGGCATAGCCGCGCTGGAACATCCCCAGCAAGATCAAAAACTCGCCCGCAAAGCCGTTCATGCCGGGCAAACCGATGCTTGACATCATGAACAGGCCCATGAACGTGGCTAGAAGCGGCAGCCGGCGCGAGAGGCCGCCCAGTTCGGCGATCTGCCGCGTGTGGTATCGCTCGTAAACCATACCCACGATGGCGAACAGTCCGCCGGTTGAAAGCCCGTGATTGACCATCTGCAGCACGCCACCGTAGAGGGCCGTCTTGTTCAAGGCAAACGTTCCCAGCATGCAAAAGCCGAGGTGGCTGACGCTCGAATAGGCGATCAGCCTCTTGATGTCGGTTTGGGCCAGAGCCAGCAGCGCGCCGTACACGATGCCCGCGACGGAGAGCCATAGCAGCCAAGGCATGCAGGCCGCTGTGGCGTCGGGAAGCATCGGCAGGTTGAATCGCAAAAACCCGTAACTGCCGATCTTCAGTAAAATGCCCGCGAGAATGACGCTGCCCGCGGTCGGAGCTTGCGTATGGGCCAGTGGCAGCCAGGTGTGCAAGGGGAAAAGAGGTACCTTGATGGCAAATCCGGCGAAGAGCGCCAAGAAAATCAACAATTGGATCGAGAAGGTGATCGGTTCGGCGTTGAGGTTCTGTTGAAGAGCCTGGATGGAGAACGTCATCACGTGCGGCTCGACGTAGTAGTAGTTCCAGAGCACGATGGCCACGAGGCCCAAGAACGTCAGCAGGCTGCCGCCCAGCGTGAAAAGGAAGAACTTGATCGCGGCATAACGGCGGTCCTCGCTTCCCCAGATGCCGATCAAGAAGAAGAGCGGTATCAGCGTGAATTCGAAGAAGACGTAAAACAGGATGATGTCGCGTGCGGCAAAGACGCCCAACATCCCCGTCTCAAGCAAAAGCAGCAGCGAATAGAAGGCCGGCGCGCGATCGTCGATCGCCTGCCAACTGACCAGGATCGACGTCACCGTGAGCAATGCGCTGAGTGCGAAGAACCACAGGCTCAGGCCGTCGAGCGCCAAGCTGAAGTGGATGTCGATCGGTCCGGACGTGAACCAGGGCCAATCGACGCCGCTTGCCGCTTCGGGATCGAATTGCAGCACGACCGCGGTGGCTAGCGCCAGCGTGATCAAGGAGACGGTCAGCGCGATGGAGCGCGCCAGCCCTTTCCCCGCCTCGGAGAGTACCCAGATGAGGGCCGCTCCGGCGAGTGGCAGAAAAACGGTGATCAGGAGACTATTCATCATGCCGCACTTACAATCGCACCGGTTACGGGGCCGGCCACATCAACAACGTGCCCACCAGGACCAGCATGCCGAGCATCATGGCCAGGGCGTAAAACTGAAGCATGCCGTTCTGCAGTGAACGCAGCATCGAGCCGGCTGCAACCGGGATTCTGCCGACCAAATTCACCAGGCCGTCGATGATCCAACGGTCGAACCAGTACGCGACCAAGGCCAGCAGCCACAGCGGCCAGATCAAGAACACGTTGTAGATCGCGTCGATGAAGAACCGGTTGTAGGAAAGCTGATAAAGGCCAAGGCCGTAGACCGAGGCCGAACTGGCGGCCTTCTCCACCGCTTCCACCTCCCTGCGGCTTCCCAGGTAGAGAAAGGCCGCAATGCCGATACCGACGAAGGCCGCGATCGTGCTCATGGCCATCACCTGGCCATGGACGCCGGTCTCGGCGGCGTGCTCCGCCGGTTGTAGCGGGGCATAAGCCAACGAGGGGGTCTTGTGCAGGAAGTCGGCGAACCCGGAGTCGACCACGCCGACGCCGAGCGCACAAACCGCAAGAATCAAAAGGGGTATCAGCATCAAGCGGGGCGCTTCGTGAGCGTGGTGTCCGGCCTCGTGCGGCACGTGCGTGTCGCCGAAGAACGTCATGAAAAACGCGCGGAACGTATAGACCGCCGTCAGGAAGGCGGTGAAGACGCCAACGTAATAGAGCAGGTGATACAGGTCCATTGCCCAACTAGAACCGTCGAACAAAACGGGGCCATGCTCGGCTTCCAGAGCCGAGGCGAGGATGGCGTCCTTGCTCCAGAAGCCGGCGAAAGGAAACACGCCGCACAAAGCCAAGCTGCCGAAGAGAAAGGTCAAGCACGTCCAGGGCATGATCCGCCGCAGGCCGCTGAAGCGGGTCATGTCGATGATGCCCCCCATGGCGTGCATCACGCTGCCCGAGGCGAGGAACAAGAGGGCCTTAAAGAAGGCATGGGTAAAGAGATGAAACATGCCCGCCGTAATGCCGGCCAGGGTGCCGACCCCGACGCCCAGAAACATGTATCCGAGTTGGCTGATGGTCGAATAAGCCATGACGCGCTTCAGGTCGTTTTGCGTGAGCGCGATCAATGCGGCCAGCAGCGCGGTGAAACAGCCGACCGTTCCCACGGCGGCCGCGGCCGCCGGCGCGGCGACCACCAGCGGCGTGACGCGGGTGAACATGTAGACCCCCGCCGTGACCATCGTTGCCGCGTGAATCAACGCGCTGACTGGCGTGGGACCTTCCATCGCATCGGGCAGCCAGACGTGCAACGGAAACTGCGCGCTTTTGCCGCAGGCCCCGGCCAGCAGGCAGAGGCAAATCGCTAGGCCGACGGCCCCGCGCTCGAATCCCTCGTCGGCAGGCTGGGCCAACCGCGACTGGCCCAGCACCCCCGCGACGGCCACCTCCTGCCCCGCCTCGACCGCCGTCCCCTCGGCGTTCACGTCGTGAAAATTGAGGGTGCCGTACGTGCTCCAGATGAGAAACAGGCCGATGGCAAAACCGAAGTCGCCGACACGGTTGACCAGAAACGCTTTCTTTCCGGCCGCCGCGGCCTCCGGTTTCTCGTACCAGAAACCAATGAGCAGGTAGCTGCACAGCCCGACCGCTTCCCAGAAGACGTACAGCAGCACGAAGTTGCTCACCGAGACGAGCATCGTCATCGAGAACACGAACAGTGCCACATAGGTGAAGAACCGCCAGTAGCCGGGGTCGCCGTGCATGTACCCTACGGCGTAGATGGCCACCAGCGACGAAACAAACGTGACCATCGCCAGCATGATGGCAGTTAAAGGGTCGGCTCGCAGCGTGACCGCGATGTGAAACGGCCGGCTGACCCCGGAACCCATTTCGTACGCGTCCGCAAGATCGGCCCAGTTCCAGAGCGTGTAGACCCGCTCCACCCCGACCGACGAAGAATCGGTCGAGCCCGCTAGGTTCATGACCGCAAACAAGAGCAGCAGACTGCAAACGAACGAGCCCGCGATACCGGCCACGACAGGAAGGTGGCTGCGTTCTCGCAGCACCTTCCCACCCAGCAGCGCAGTCGTCAGGCAGGCGGCCAGCGGCAAGCCAGGAATCAGAATCAGCAACGTCGCGATACTAAACATGATCGACGCTAAACGTGACTACGGTGAATCGTTTCCTCGACGGAGTGAACCGGTTCGACGCCGGCGGGCGGAAGCGTCGGCCAATGCTCCACCGTGAGCGGCTCGTCGGGAAGCTCGTGATCGACGTACCGCGGCTGGTTTGCTTCGCGCACGGTCTGCCAGAAGGCCACGTCGAGCTTGCCGCTGCGGTGGTAGAGCATCAACACCAGCGCCAGCGCGATCGCCGCTTCGCAGGCCGCGACCGTGAGGATGAAAATAACGAGGATCTGTCCGCCCCAATCGTTGCGGAAGCGCCCCCAGGCCACCAGGCTCAAGGAAACTCCTTGCAGCATCATTTCGGCGGCCAGGAACATGACGATCATGTTGCGGCGGCTGACAAAGCCGACCATGCCGATACCGAACAGCAAGGCGCCGATGAACAGATATCGCTCGAGGAGTTGAACCTCATCCATGGCCGACCTCCGGAAGAACACGACCCCCGCCGCCGGCGACCGCGCCCGATGAGGGTGCCCGGCCGCCGCGCTTCTGCTCGCCGTGCATGACGATCGCCACGGCCCCCACCAACGCGACCAGCAGAAGCGTGCCGGCCACTTCGACCGCAACCAGATAACGGCTGAACAACTGTCCGCCGAGATGGGCCATGTGGTCGGGGTCGAGGATCTCCTGTTGCCGGGCGTCGGTCGTCACCGCCGTCACCGCGTCGAACTTCCAGCCCGACTGCCTGACTCCCTCGGTGGGCAAAAAGATGCTCGCCGTCAAAAGGCCGATCAGCACGGCTCCCGTGCAGGCCGCCAGCACCGGTTCCCAGGAGACGCGGTCGTAATACGTGTGCCCCTCCGGCTGGGCCAGCATCAATACGAACAAAAATGTCACGAGAATCGCGCCCGCGTAAACGACCATCGTCGCCATGCCCAAAAACTGGGCCCCTTGAAACAAGAGTAAAGCGGCCGTCCCCACCAGCGTCAGGGCAAACCAGAGGGCGCAATAAACGGGGCTGCGCATCGTCACCGCGCCGACCGCCGAAACAACGGTCGTGACGGCAACGGCAAAGAAAACGGTTTCCGCGACGGGATGAGCTCGCTGGATCGTCAGCAACAGTGAGGCAAGTATTCCGATGCCGACCGCCGCCAGCACCATTCCCCACCAGCGGCCGCGGGTCGCGCCGCGGGGCAACTGCAGCCACAGGCCGCCCGCCAGAAGCGCGGCACCGATGGCAATCGTCTGGGCGGGCGTCATGTCGTCCCTCCCAGTTCGCGAGACTTCATGGGTTCGCTGTCCTTCGTCTGGTCGTAGACGCTGAGCAGCTTTTCCTTGTCGAAAATCATCTCCTCGCGGCTGCGCCCCGTCAGATCGAGGAAGCTGGTGAGCTCGATGGCATCAACCGGACAGGCTTCTTCGCACATTCCGCAGAAAATGCAGCGGAGCTCGTCGATGACGAACGTTTGCGGATACTTTTCGCGGTCGGGCCAGGGACTTTCGATTCCCACGATATCGATGCAGTGGGCCGGGCAAGCCGTCGCGCACAAGAAACACGCTACGCATTTGACCCGTCCCTGCTCGTCCTTGTTGAGACGGTGAACGCCGCGGTAAATGAGCGGATTTCCCACCTTCGGCCGAGCTTCCGGGAAACTGACCGTCATCTTCGGGCCAAAGAGGTGCCGGGTGGTCGTGGCAAAGCCCTGCACGAAAAGGGGCAGGTACATCTTGCCGGCCAGGCCGAGCTTCGGCTCCTCGATCCATTCAATGTTCGGGTCGTTGGGCTTCATGAAAAGGCCTCACACCGGGCGGCCGGAAAAGGGTGCGTCGTCGAGCGGCCACTTGGGCCGATTGTCAGTCTGCAGGGGAGCAAGGAAGCCAGCGACGCCGCACGTTACGATTCCCAAGATCCACATCAGCCCGATCAACAGCCAGCGGCCCGGCGTCTCGATCGTCTGGCGGCCCGCTTCCAGGACCACGGCCACCGCCACCAGGTTAACCACGCCCAGGGGCAGCATGACCTTCCAGGAAAGGTTCATCAACTGATCGAAACGGAACCGCGGCCAACTCCAGCGGGCCAGCATGAAGAACAGGATTACAGCCAGGATCTTCGTCAGCAGGACAATAATCCGCAGGATGGCGGTTACCCACGTCACGTTGTTGTCGCTGCCCGTCAGCCCCCAGAAGTGCCAGCCGCCGAAATAGAGCATCACGATCAGAAACGAGGCGGCAACCATGTGCAGAAACTCAGCGATCAGATACATCAGCAACCGCATGCCGGCGTACTCGGTGTGGTAACCGCCGACGAGCTCTTGTTCGGCTTCGGGCAGATCGAACGGCAGCCGGGCGCTCTCAGCGAACGCGGCAACCAGGAAGACGATGAACCCGATCGGCTGCCAGAAAATGTTCCATACCCCGCTGGCGGCCTGCTGACCGATGATCGTCTCCAGCCGCAACGACCCCGAGAAGAGGACGACGCCCAGAATACCCAACCCCAGGGGCAACTCGTAGGCGATCAGTTGGGCGCTTGACCGCAGGCCACCCAGAAAACTGTACTTGCTGTTGCTGGCCCACCCTCCCAGAAGCACTCCGTAGACCGCGATGCTGCTGAGGGCGAATACGTAAATCAATCCCACGTCGAGCTGCGGGGCAACAACCAGGTCGATCTGATGTTCCACGCCGGGAATGCCCGCGTCCGCCGGCAGAACGCTGCCGAAGGGGATGGCCGCAAACGTGGCCAGCGCGGTTGCCAGGATGACGATCGGTGCCACGGTGTAAAGCACCTTGTCGACCTGGTGAGGCGTGATCTCTTCCTTCAAGATGAACTTCAGACCGTCGGCCAGCGGCTGGCCGAGACCAAACAGACGGATCTTGGTGAGCGGGATGCCCACGCGGTTGGGACCGAGACGGTCTTGCACCCAGGCCGCCATCCACCGCTCGAGCAACACCAGATAGGCGGCCGCCGTCATTAGCCCGAAGAGTAGCAGGGCGATCTTGACCAGCGTTTCGACGATGAATTCTGTGGTCATACGGCGGCCAGCTGATTCAACTTCAGGTCAACGCCGGTCGCCGGTATGTCGTCGGCCGCGACGGCAAAGTAAGGAATCTCGGCCGCCACATCGCTGAGCACCTTGCGCGAGTTGAACAGCCCCGGCATCCCGGTCAGACGCCAGTACAACGCCCCCTCCACCCAGGCGCCGGCCGGGGGCCGCACCGCCCATTTGACGCTTTGCAACCGGTCGGCGAAGTTCACATACGAACCGTCTCGCTCAGCGAACGTAGCGCCCGAAAGCTGGTAGTGAGCCCGATCCCACAACGGTGATTCAAAAATATCCTGCACGATGAGCAGCTTCACCGCGTCGAACCGCTGGGCCACGTTCTGCCCGAAGATCGGCTCCTTGTATCCCCCCGTTACCCACACGCCGCCGAACTCTCCCTGCTCGATTCTCGTCAACAAATCGTCGAAGGTCGGGCACTCGCCCGTGTAATGCCGGATCACGGCTTCCACGCCTCGACGGTTGGGGCACTTTTCGGCGCGAATGGTAAAGCCGCTTTTGAACCGCTCGTCTTCGCCGACCACCGGCACGGGACCCAACGCAAACACGGTGTCGGGGTCGAACATGCGGAGGTATTTGGCCAGCAGAAAGGCCTCTTCCACGGTCAGATGGGGCGAGAGCACTGCCGCCACGCGCTTCGCGTCCGTCAGCTTCGTCTCCAACTCACCCGGCAGAGCCGACCAATCCATTTCGACATAAGCCTCCCCTTCACGGCGCCTCAAGCCGATCTGGCGGACGCCGCTGTGGACGTAGTGAAAACCATATCGCCCCTCGTCGCACATCCACCAGTGGTTGACGAAGGGGTTCTCGCGAGGCTTAAGTCGATAGACGTGGTCCTGGTTCTCCTCCGTCCAGATCGAGCAGCCGGTCGAGCAGCCGGTGCATACTCCCGGATGCTTCTTCATGAACCAGACCCGCTGTTGATAAAGAAAGTCTTTGTCTCCCAGGGCGCCGACGGGGCACAAGTCGACCACGTTGCCCGAAAGCTTGTTCGCCAGCGGAAACCCGGGGACGACGTCGATCTCTTCGTGGCTGCCGCGATTGGCGACCATCAATTCGCTGGTGCCGGCGATCTCACGCGTGAACCGGACGCAACGGCTGCACATCACGCAACGGTCGACGAAAAGCGTGACGGTGGGGCCGACGTCGCGCCGGCGGCTGGTGAACGGCCGCACGTCGGCCCGACGCTCCTTCTGGCCGTGCTCGAAGTGATAATCCTGCAGGTAGCACTCTCCCGCCTTATCACAGATCGGGCAGTCGACCGGGTGACGCAGGAGCAGGTCTTCCTCGACGCGGGCGTGGGCCTCTTTCACCTTCTGGCTGTTGGTGACGAAGACCGTGCCGTCCTTGGCCGGCGTCTGACAGGCCGGCACAAGCTTGGGCATCATCTGGATCTCGCCCGTCTCGGCGTTGCGGGTGCCCGTTTCGACCAGGCACATGCGGCAACTCGCCACGACGGCCAGCCCGGGGTGCCAACAGTAACGCGGAATATTGATGCCCACCCGCTCGGCCGCCTGGATGCCATTCAGGCGTTCCTTGTCGCCGATCTCGACCTCGTTGCCGTCAACGTAAACCTTAGCCATGATGACTTGCCTCCGGCCACCAAGGAGCAATTTGGATGGCGTCGCGGTGCGGATGCGGGCGCGGGTCGAGCGACAACACGGGCTCCGTCTGGTTGTAGCCGCTGGGATTGGTGCGGCGAATGTAGTCCTCAAACTCCTGCCGGAATTTACGGATCGCGTTTTTGATTGGCCAGGCGGCGCCGTCGGCCAGACCGCAGATCGTTGTGCCCGGTATGATGCCGATTGTGTCGCCGATCTCAAGCAGAAGATCCAGATCCCGCAAGCGACCCTTTCCGGCCTTGATGCGCTCGAGCATCTCGACGCTCCAGCGTGTCCCCTCTCGGCAGGGCGTACACTGGCCGCAGCTCTCGTGCATGAAGAAGCGACAACTGTTGTACAGGAAGTCGACCATGCTCACGGTCTCGTCCATGACGACCACCGCCGCGGTCCCTAGTCCCAGGCAACCGACCTTGCCCGGCGCGTTGAAATCGAGCGGGGTGTCAAATTCCGGCTCGGTGAGCAGCCCCATGCTGATGCCGCCGGGGATCGCGGCCTTGCCGCGCCGGCCCTTCCAGATGCCGCCGCCGAAGCGGTCGATCAGCTCACGGCAGGTGATTCCCAGCGGCGCTTCGTAGCAGCCCGGTTTGTTGATATGGCCGCTGAGGCAGTAAAGCTTTGGACCATAGCTGCCCGGATCGCGCGGGTTATTCGGATCGGACGGGATACCGATCGATTTGAACCAGTCGACTCCGCGAGCCGCGATGTGCGTCACGCAAGCGACCGTTTCAATGTTGTTGACAACCGTCGGCTTGCGGAACACGCCCTCGACGGCGGGAAACGGAGGTTTGATGCGCGGCCAGGCTCGCTTGCCTTCCAGGCTCTCGATGAGCCCGGTCTCTTCGCCGCAGATATAGGCTGCGGCTCCGCGGTGCAGATAGATGTCGAGCGAGAACTCAGTACCCAGGATGTTTTTGCCCAGGTACCCGGCTGCGTAACACTCATCGATCGCCTGCTGCAAGCGCCGCAGGCTGAGCGGATATTCGTAGCGGAGGTAGATGTACGCCGTGGTGGCCCGCGTGGCGAAGCAGCTCAGGATCGTTCCCTCGATCACCTGGTGCGGATCGAGCTCCATCAGAATGCGGTTGTTGAACGTGCCCGGCTCGCTCTCATCGGCGTTGATGCACATGTAGATCGGGCCGGGATGGTCCTTGGGAAGGAAGGTCCATTTCAGCCCGGTTGGAAATCCGGCCCCGCCGCGGCCGCGCAAATTGCTCGACTTGACCAGCTCGATGAACTTGGGCGGGTCCATCTCCTTGACTACTTTTTTCAGCGCCGCGTACCCGCCCCCCGCCTCGTACACGCGCAGCGTGTGACTGTCGGGCTTGTTGATGTTCGCCAGCAGTACGGGTTCAAATTCGGGCACGTGTGCTCTAATACCAGTTTGCTTGTTTATCAGTTTGCTTGTTTAACCGGTAGCCAACGGCGCCCACGAGGTTCGCCTGACGCAATGGTCTCTTCCGATGAACAAGGACTTCTTCGCCATTGACCCTCGCGGGCGCCGTTGACTACCGGTTAAACGAACCTATCCAGTGGGTCCTTCCAAGGATTTGAGGAACTCGTCCGCTTTTTCGTGTGTCAGGTCCTTGTACAGCGTTTCGCCTACCAGCATGCACGGGGCGAAATCGCAGGCGCCGAGACATTCGGCAAATTCGATCGTCAGCTTGCCGTCGACCGTGGTTTCGCCCGGATGGACGGCGGCCCGCTCACAGAGATGCGCCAGCACCTCCTCGCCCCCGCGCAGAGCGCAGGCGATGGAGCGGCAAACCCAGGCCCGATGTTCGCCGTGCGGCTTGTCTTGCTTGAAAAAGCCGTAGAAGCTGAGCGTGTCCTGCACTTCGGCCGGCGCCAGACCCAGCAGCTCGGCGACCTCCACGACGGCTTGGATGGGCACGTATCGCAGCCGCTCGTTGACGATGTGCAGCGCCGGCAACGTCACGGCCTGACGGTTCGGGTAGCGAGGAAAGTAGGCCTTGATGGCCTCGATCATCTCGTCGGTCAGAATTCGTTCGGCGGTCGCCGTCATGCTATCGATCAAGCTCCGCGGCGATGATGTTCAGGCTTCCCAATACGGCCACGATGTCGGAAAGCAGGTGGCCGCGAATCATGTGTGGGAATAGTGCAAAATGAATGAACGAAGGAGGGCGGCAGCGTGCCCGGTAGGCGATGTCGCTGCCGTCACCGGCGACGTAGAAACCGAGTTCGCCGTTGGGGCTCTCGATGGCCGCATAAGACTCCTCGTGAGGCGTCTCGAAACCGCGGTTGCTCATCGACAACTCGAAGTGCGAGATGAGCCCTTCGATCGTCGTGTAGACCTGCCGCTTGCCGGGCAGGGCGGTCCGCTGATCGATGCCAACATTGACCGGACCCGCCGGCAGGTTTTCGATGGCCTGAGCCACGATCTTCAGGCTTTCGCGCATCTCGGCCATCCGCACCAGGTAGCGAGCGTAGCAATCGCCCCCGGTGGCGCAGCAAATCTTGAAATCGAAATCGGGGTAGGTCAGGTATGGCTCGTCTTTGCGCAAATCGCGCGTCACGCCGCTGGCGCGGGCGATCGGTCCGGTGGCGCTGCGATTGGTGGCCTCCTCTTTCGTCAGCACGCCCACCCCTTTGGTACGGTCGACGAAGATACGGTTGCGGTTGAGCAGCTTTTCCATGTCGTCGAGTGTCTTGGGGAAGGTGCGGACGAAAGCCCGGACCTTTTCGACGAACAGGGGCGTGGCGTCGTGCATCAAACCGCCGACGCGCGTGTAGCTGTTGGTGAAGCGGGCGCCGCAGACGGTCTCGAAGATGTCGTAAATATCTTCGCGGCGGTTGAAGGCATAAAGGAAATAGGTGAAGGCACCCGTGTCGAGGCCGGCGGCGCCGTTGCACAACAGGTGGTCGCTGATGCGGGCCAGTTCCGCCACAATCACCCGTAGATACTTGCAGCGCGGGGTCAGCTCGATTCCCAACAGCGCCTCGACCGCACCATGCCAGGCCACGTTGTTGGCCATTGGCGAGATGTAGTTCATGCGGTCGGTCACCGTGACGTACTGGTTGTAATCGAGGTGCTCGCCGATCTTCTCGAAGCCGGAGTGCAGGTAGCCGATGTCGGGAATCGCCTCCACGACCCGCTCGCCGTCGAGCTTGAGCACGATCCGCAGCGTAGTGTGCGTGGCCGGATGCTGAGGCCCAAAGTTGAGCGTCCAGAGATAGTCCTGATCCGGACTCTCGGCGACGGGCTCGTTCAGCACCGATGGCGTGAGCGGCATATCAGCTCTGACTCCTTGTGAGCACGGGCAAGTTGTGGCGCTCTCCGCGCCCTTGCAGCGGGTAGTCCTTCCGCAACGGAAACGCCTGCGATGTTTCCGGCATCAGAATACGTCGCAGATCGGGATGGCCATCGAAGCGGATGCCAAACATATCCCAGACCTCCCGCTCCATCCAGTTGGCTCCTTCCCAAAGCGGTACGGCGGACGGCACGGTCAAATCGGGCTCATTCAGAAAGGCCCGCAAAGTGAGTCGCTCGTTTGTGGTCGTCGAAGCCAGGAGGTAAACGAGGCCGAAGCGATCCGCCGCGTCGCGATAGTTCAAATAGTCGACGCACGTGATGTCGACCAACAGATCGAACTGGCGTTCGTCACGCAGTAGCTTTAGCGCGTCGAACAAGACCGCCTTCGACACAACGGCCCGCGTTTGCCCGCGAAACTCGCTCGTCTGCACGCCAGCGATGGCGGCCTGTAGCTTGCTGAGGGTTTCGGGGAGGATCATGTTCCGATTGCTTCCGCGAACTCACGTAGAGTGGGACGAGCGAAGCGAGTCCCACCGTCTTCTCTCACACGGCGTTGTGGTGGGACTCGCTCCGCTCGCCCCGCCCCGCCAGGTTCAATGTCCGCCGATTCTTAAAGCGCCTTCCACCGCAGCCGACGTCCCCCCGCCAGGAATCGTGAGCACCCGCAGCTCGATCAGCGCCCGCTTCTTGCCCTGCCGCGACGGAAGGTCGAACTCCTTGCCCGCGATCGTCCCCTCCGCCTGAATCTTGTCTTGCAGGTCGATGATGCCCTGAATCAATTGCTCAGGCCGGGGAGGGCAACCGGGTACGTACATGTCTACCGGAATGAAGCGATCGATCCCTTGCACCACGCTGTAGGTGTCGAACACGCCCCCCGTGGAGGCGCACGCCCCCATAGAGATGCACCACTTCGGCTCAAGCATCTGCTGCCAGATGCGCTGCAGGACGGGCATCATCTTCATCACGACGCGGCCTGCCACGATCATCAGGTCGCACTGCCTTGGGCTGAAGCGAAACACCTCGGCGCCGAAGCGGGCCAAGTCGTGACGGCTGGCCCCGGTGGCCATCAGCTCGATGCCGCAACAGGCGGTCGCGAACGGCATCGGCCAAAGGCTGTTCTTCCGGCACCAGCTTGCGAGCTCGTCAAGCTTGCTGACGAACACGTTTTCAGGCAGGTCTACCGCCATTGAAACACCCCCTTTCGCCAGGCGTACACGAACCCCAACATCAGCAGGGCCAGAAAGAGCATCACTTCCCCGAACACCAGGCCGCGGCTGGAGACCAACTCGTTCGCCACGGCGGCATCCACTCCCTCCGGGTGGCGGCTGGCGACTGCCCAGGGATAGAGAAACAGCAATTCGACGTCGAAGACGAGAAAGGCGATGGCCACAAGGTGAAACCGCACGTCGAAGCGGCGACGGGTATCGTGGATTGGGTCCATGCCGCTTTCGTAGGGCATGAGTTTAA
The DNA here is from genome assembly GCA_035550375.1 of Pirellulales bacterium. Taxonomy (GTDB): domain Bacteria; phylum Planctomycetota; class Planctomycetia; order Pirellulales; family JAICIG01; genus DASSFG01. Next base: position 45,882 of record DASZPH010000094.1, read on the forward strand.
CCGGCACCTCGCGATGCGGCCCGATCGACCGGCCCACCACCAATAAACCCACTCCCAGGGCCGTCGTGCAGAGGGCGAAGAGCAAAATCGGCACAAGTTCGATTTGCATAAATTGTTCGCCCTTATGTATTTGCATGACTTTGTGAAGGGTTTCACAAAGTGGTCCCAAAAGAAGACCCGACCAAAAACGCCGAGTCCGCCAGCAATGTATCGGGCGGGCCGTGGGCGGTCAAGACGCCGCTCGCACTCCCGCCGACCACCCCAACTGGCTGCTTGTTCGGGCGATGAAGGCCCCTTAACCTAAAGGGAGGTCGCATGTTGCGAACTCGTCTAACAAGGAACCGGCGCGGGCATCAGCACCGTGGCCGAAAACGCATGGGGCACATGACGCGTGAGTGGTTCCACGAGTTGCTCCGCGCACCCAAAGTAACAATGCTGCACAATTCGCTTAAAGAGCCGTCTATGCCCGCATCGCTGCCCCACGCCGTCCAGCGGACGCTTGAAACTCCTCACGGTTCAGCCATCGGCGCCAGCTACCGTTGGCCCGGCGGCCAGTACTGCGCCATCCACACCGCGCGTGGCATAATCGGCTGCGGCCTGTTCGACGTCCACGTCGCGTCTGAGTTCGGCATGGCCGTCGCCATCGCCAGAGGCACGCCGGCCAAACCGCTCGCGGAGCCGGAAGATCTTTATCAGGCCAAGATCGTCGATGTCAGCGAGCCGGCGCGGCAACTGGGCATCACTCCGGGTATGACCGGCAGCGAGGCGCTGGAAAAGCTGCTCACGGCCGGCTAGATCGCCGAGCGGCGTCGCTTGGATCACGACGCAGGAATCGGGTCGCGGTGCTCGTGATGCTCTCCTCGATTGCCACAATCTCCGGCCTCGTCATCGCCTAATCGGCGCCTTTCTGCCACTACCGCGCAAAGATCTCCGGGGCGCAGGCGAACACTTGTTAGACGACGGTAACCGCGAGCGGGCGGCATACGCGAGGAGATCCATGACCGGACAAGGCTCGGCTGGCAACGTGATCGCCGCACTGTGCAGTTTCTTCATTCCGGGACTGGGCCAGCTTGTCCAGGGCCGGCTGATTATGGCCGCAATTCACTTCGTGCTGGCGGCGGCCCTATGGGTCATTTGGCTGGGCTGGGTCATCCACCTATGGTCCATCCTCGACGCGGCGCTCTTCACGCCGAAGCGTTTTGGTTCCTCATAAGCGTAACCAATGAATCGGGGCTCGCCGGCTTGTATCCGCTTATACCCGGCCCGCGCGGATGAGACCGGGTTGGGCGTCGAGATCCAGCGATTCCACCAGGCCGGCTTTGAGCCGCTCGATCGCGATGGCGCCCATCACGGCGTTGTCCGTGCAAAGCTCGGGGGGGGCAACGTAGACTCGGATTCCGTCGCGCGATTCTAGCTCGCCCAAACGCTCGCGCAGGAGACGGTTGGCTGCCACGCCCCCTCCCACGCACAACGTCGACCAACCGGTGCGGCGCAGGGCGTCGAGCGATTTGCCGACCAGCACATCGACGGCCGCAAGCTGGAAGCTGGCGGCCAAGTCGGCGGCGGTCTGGGCGTCGGGGGGCGGCACTTCCGCCGCCCCCTGTCCGGCGATCTTGTAGCGCACGGCGGTCTTCAATCCGCTGAAGCTGAAGGCCAGCCTTTCCGGCTCGTGCAGGAACGTGCGCGGCAGCACGTAAGCTCGCGGATTGCCGCGCTCGGCGGCACGCTGAATGGCCGGCCCGCCTGGATAGCCCAGTCCGAGCATGGCCGCCACCTTGTCGAACGCCTCGCCCGCCGCGTCGTCGATGGTGCCCCCCAGTAGCTCGAAATCGAGCGGGCCCGCGCAGCGATAGAGATTGGTATGCCCGCCACTGACGACAAGTCCTACGCAAGGAAAGACCTCGTCTCCGTACGCCAGCCGGCAGGCGTAGATGTGGGCCTGAACATGGTTGACGGCGATCAGCGGGACTTCGAGCGCCACCGCCAGCGCCTTGGCAGCCGCAACACCCACCAAAAGTGAGCCTGCTAAACCAGGTGTGTTGGCGACGGCGACGGCGCCGATATCGGCCAGCGTGCGTTGCGCTCTTGTCAGCGCTTCGTCGATCACCGGAAGAATCTGCTCGACGTGGGCTCGCGAAGCGATCTCGGGCACGACACCGTGGAACCGTTCGTGCAGCGCGTCTTGTGAGGCGACGGACGAACCGAGCACTTCCAGCCGGTCGCTGACGACGGCCGCGGCCGTTTCGTCGCAGGTGGTTTCGATCGTGAGAACGAGCGTCATTTGCGGCGGAGCAAGCCCGCGCTCGACTCAAAATACTTGCGACGCCGATGATGTCCGGTTTCTGCCGCTTCGGCCTGCTGGCGGTTAAGATCGTCGTAGTTGGCCTGGCAAAGCCGGCATCCGGCTTCTTCGAGATGAAAGCGGATGTAGGCGGCCTGCGCCGCGGGGAGCACGCCGAGGAGGTAACTGCCAAGCTCGCTGCGCGTCGGGCAGGTCAAGCGATGCCGCCTCCAGATATCGCCCAAGGAATGGGAGCCCCCGTCGCGTCGAACGTGGATGCCGGCCAGGCGCCTCGCCAGTTCTTGGCTCTCGCGTACCGCCCCCTCGATCCGCGCCATCGCCTCGCCTGGCAGGGCCTCGTCGAGATAGGCTTCGAGTTCGCCGTCGCTAAAGTGGACCATCCGCGAATTGCCCCTTATTCCGATTCGTGCAGTTCCGGAAAGACGTCTTCCGGAAGCCCCTGCTCGCGGACCGCGACGCGCAGCTTGGCCAGAAAGTCGAATTTGTAATTGGCCACGGTCTGCTCGGAAATGCCGAGCCTCGCCGCCACGTCTTTGTTGGCGACGCCGCGCACGAAAAGCAGCTCGGTGCACTGGATCTTGTCCCAGTCGCCCCGCGAGCGCCAATGCGCGAGCAAGTGGCGCAAGGCTTCCACGAGGGCGGCCTCCTCCAGATGCTGTCGCTCGCCGCTGCGGCAGAGGCTGCTGGCGGCGCGTGCGGAGCCGGGTAGTTCCCATTCGTCCTGGCTGCTCGTACCGCCGCCGATCAGCGGCAGAGCCGGTCGCCTGCCCTGCCGCCGCAGATAGTCCGTCAGCTTATGGGCCGCAATCGAGAACAGGTAGCTCTCAAGAGGCCGCCGGGCGTCGTAGTTTGGCAAGCTGGTCAGAAACCCGATGAACGCCTCCTGGACGATGTCTTCGCTTGTGCTGCGGTCGCGCAGCCGCGTCTCAATGAACGCGAGCAACCGGCCCTCGAAGCGGTTGATCAGTTCCTCCCAAGCGTCGGCCTCGCCCGAACGTATGCGGTCGATGAGAAGAGTGTCCGACTGGCTGACGGCGGGCATGGCTGAGCGTCTCGTGCCAAAACTGGCAGCGATCAGCCGTCGCGAGGGAATCGCTTCCGTCGCAGGGCGTCACGGCGGGAGCACCCGCCCTGCGCCGTCGATCAACAGCCCGTTGACCAAGAGCCCGGTGACCACTGCTAACGCCAGTATCGCCGCCAGGGCAGTGAGTCGCAAGCGTCCCGTGTAGTAGCCGCGCGTCAGCGTGTCGAGCTTTAGGTATCCGAGCACGATCGTGAGCAGACCGACCAGTGCGCCGCCGCCCGCCAAGAGGTAACCCAGCCTGCTTTGGACGACCGAGTGGTGATAGCTGGCCTCGATCGCTTGGTTCGCTTCACGATCGAATTCCAACAGCTCATGCAGAGAAGTCATTGTGTGGATCGTGTCTTGCCGCCGCTCCTCCCATTCGCCGCGGACGATGTTCTGAAGAATATAGGACATCGGCAAGTTGACGAACCGTCCTCGGCCTTGGCCGAGCAACTGGTCGGCATAGGTTGACACCGCATCGCGCAGCACGTCCGCGAGCTCTCGTTCGCACTCGGTTCGACTCATCCAGGGTCCTGCCGTGGCCCGCGTGCGATACACGTCGCCGACGCGACCCATCGGTGCGTCCATCCATGCCGGACGGCGTGGACCGGTCGGTTCATCGGTCGAGGCCTCGGCGGAAGCAGCCGTCTTGTCAACGGACTCGTTGTCGCTCTGGTCGGGCCGTTCGGCCAGAGGCTGGGAGCTCGCCCGCGCGATCGTCTTATACGGCGGCGCGCTGCGCGGAATGGGCCAGATCTGCGCGAACGGTGGCGGCGGACCCTGGCTGGCGACGGGTTGTCGAAGATAGACCCACCCCCCCACGAGCAACAGTCCGCCCATCACTAGCAAAATTCCGAAGAAACCGAGAATCGCCGACACGATTCGCCCTTTGACTATCGCCGCCAACAGGACGACGAACAGGACGATCGCTACGAACGCCATCGGAGCAAGGCCGATCGCGGGACTCATGATGCCAACCTCCTTGATTCTCGCTGCCAGGTTGCGGCAATCTGGACCGCCACCGACATGCTGGCCGCCACCATCATGCCCCAGGGCTGCGGGAAGGGCCAGAAGAAATACAACTGCCAGGCCCAGAAGATTGCCACCACGGTCGGCCACAATCTCAGCCGCGACGCCCGCAACGGGTCGGCCTGTTTCCACCAACGGAGGACGAGGAACAGGAAGGCGAAGTAGCCCATGTGACCAACCAGGCTCGGCGAGCCGTCAACTTCGTACAGCCGCGTCCCCATGTAACCTTCGGTGACTGGATTGGGCAGTTTCCAGTCAGAACTCAGAGAGACCAGCAAAAAATCCTTGAGGGACCAAGCCGCGGCGCCCAACCCCAGCCCAAGCACCATTAGCATCAGCCGTCGCAACGTCGAGTCACCTTCGCGACCCTCCCAGAGCTTGCTGGGAATGAGAACGAGCCAGGAGCCCAGTGTGCTCACGATCAGAAGCCAGGCAAATTGCCCAGGATCGGCCGTCTTGGCGTGCACGACACTTAAGAACACGCACATCACGGTCGCGATTACCGTCGAGCCTAGCAGCGAACCGATCAACTCCTCAAATCGCTGCCGCACCGTTTTGGGCGGTAAGCTCGGCTTGGTGGGCGGGGCGCGTCGGTAATGGGGCTGGGCAGGCGCCGCCGGCGCCGCGGCACGGTTGCCCGCCGGCGCGGCTGGCGGTGGAACGGGGGCGACCGGCCGCGGCCGATGCGCGACCGTCGCGCGGTCGGCCGACGAAGGACTGCGACAGGCAATAACGACGGTCCGAACGGCGTAGTAGCAGGCGTAGACCGTCAGTGCAAACATGACGGCGGGAATGAACACGACTCCCTTTATGGCCAGCAGGTACGCGGCGACCAGAATAATGACCATTTTCCCCGTTTTGTTGATCCTTCCCGTGTTCCAGGCGGTCGAAAATCGCGCCAGCGCAATTCGCACCGAGCGGGCGATCGGCTCCTCATCCGCAACCAGCATCGCCGAGACGATGTCGTCGCACTTGCCCTGCTGGCGTCTTTCCCGCCCTGCGGGCGGTGACGGGCTTGGCCCTTCTACGGCTGCGCTGACTTTGGCATCACGGGCGATAAAAGCCCCTTCGGACGCTGCGGGAAGCAGAGCCAGCATCTCCTTCACCGTTTTGATCCGGGCGTCTGGGTTCTTGGTGAGCGTCATAGCGATGACCGAACGATACGGTTCTTCGACCCCTTCCAGATTCGGCTCGGCCGTGAGGTGCTTCATCAGTACCTCGCCCACGCTCTCCCCCTCAAACGGCACGCGCCCGGTGAGCATCTCGTAAAGGATGATGCCCAACGCGTAGATGTCGATCTCCTTTCCATAGCGGCCGTTGCCGATCTCCGGCGCCATGTAGTGAACCGTGCCAACGCTTTCCGTCTGGCCGCTGCGGCGGCTGGCGGAGATGAATTTCGACAGTCCATAGTCGCCGATTTTGACGATCCCTTCGTCGCGGAAGATGTTGCCGGGTTTCAAGTCGCGGTGCACGATGCCGTGGTCGTGCAAGTAGGTCACACCCGCGGCGATGCCGTGGAACCAATCCAGAACGTCCTGCCGAGGCAAGCCGTCGGGGTGCCGCTCTAAGGCGGCTTCCAGCGAATCGCCGGCGACGTACTCCATCACCACCCAACTATCGCCCAGTTCGTCCTGCTTGACGTCGTAAAGCGAAAGCAGGTTGGGGTGCTTCAGGTTCAAGCATTGAGTGACGCCGCGCAGCTCGACGTCGAGGTTGCGGCGGATGAGTTTCAGCGCCACCTCTTTGCCGGCATCGCTGGCGGCGTAATAGACTTCACCGAATCCGCCGCGCCCGACGCCCCGCTTGATCGTGTAGCCTTCCAAGGGGCGTGAACCGCTGGCGTAAGTGAACTTCATGCCCGCGGGTCGCGAGGCGGCTTCGGGCTCGTCGTTGGTCAGGCGGACGTTCATGGCGTCGTGGGGGGCTTCATCCAGGCTAACGGCTGCTAGTTCCATTTGTCCACTCGGGTGCCATTTGCTCTGTCCGCGACGGAGATCGACCGGTGACTCGCGTCACCCCACTAGGCTTTCGACGCTGAGCGAGAAATCTTCGCCCGAAAGGTGCGATTTCAGCGTCAGCTTGCCGTAATCGACGACCGGCTGCCCATCGACTTGAAACGGGCCAGTGCGACGACCAAAGAGATCGTCACCTTGACGATAAAGAATCAGTTCCCGCGACCAATCTCCGCACACCACATGAGATTGCGCGCTCGGCCCCAGGACACACGACTCTGCCAGAAGCAAGATCGCGTCGGCCGACGGAAGCGTGCGATGCCGGCTGACGAACTCCAGCCGCGCCGTGGCGCTCAGGGGGTGAGGCTGCCGGAACCGAAGCAGAACATTACCCAATTCGAGCATCGCTCCGTCGGTCAGAGCGGCCGCACGATCGATCGTACGGCCGTTCAGCCGCACGGGCCGGCGAGGCTCAATCAAGTAGTTCTCGCCGTCGCGACGAATCTTGGCGTGTCGCCGGGAAAGATCTCCCAGAATCGGAATGTCGACGGGACTTTCCGCAACGGGCTGCCCGAGGGTCACTTCGTCGGTACTGCAGACGAGATAGCCTCCAACGCCGTCGACCCAAAGGAGAAAGCGATCGATCGGGGGTCGCTCGGCAGGTTGCGGCGAATCCTTTGAGGAAGCCGGTTTCTGCACGAATGTGTTGGTGGACTCTTCCATCAGGGGCACTCCCACCGCAGACCAGGCGCGTCGCAGCGCTTGCCGGGCAATCTCGTGATCGGGGCACAGCTCAATGAGCGCCTCAGCGTGAGTCAAAACGTCCGACCAATGCTGGCAGGCGAGCCCTTTGTACAAGCCGTCAAGATGATCGCGGCTGGCTGTTCTCTTTAGACTACATTCCCGCGCGGCGTCGGCCAACGCCGCGATATGGGGCACGCGGGCCGCCGCACGCGAGTATTCCGCCTCCGCCCGCGCCAAATCGCCGCGACGTGCCAGGCGCTGGGCGGCCGCCAGCCTGGCCGCCGCCTCGCGAAGCGCACGCGCCGCGCCGCTCTGGGCATGACGGCGATCGAGCTGATCGAGCCAGCCCAACGCGGCTTGCGGGTCGCCCACGGCCAGGCATCGCTCGGCCTCCTGGACGCCGCTCTCGGCGACTTTGCTCAAAAGCTCCTTCGCCGGGCGAAACTCGTGCAGTCCCGTCTCGGCGAGAAGGCGGCCCGCCTCTTCGAGTCGTCCCTGACGAAAGGCGTCCTGGGCTTCGCGGAGTTTGAGTCGCCAGGGCTGAAACATGGTGCACGCCGTGGTCTGAGGTTCTTCTTTCAGCACGCCATGTCTTGTGCGAGATGAGAGGCCGGTCTTGGGTCGTCGGTCGCGATTGCCATCGAGACTGAGACCCAAAACCGGCTCACCTGGTAGCGGCGACCGTCACGGGCTGTCCGATGCGACCTCCGCCAGCTTCGACGTCTCGCGGCTGAAATACTCGGCAACTTCGTCGGCGATATTCTCCGGAGCCGGCTCGCTCACGGGGATCTCGTCGCGGAACTGCCCTTCGGCGTTCACCAGTTTCTCGGCCACCTCCAGGCGGGTGCGCAAGTCGGTCACCAGTTCCTTGACCCGCGAAAGCTGTGTGTCGTCGAATTTGTAGTCGCTCGTCGTCTGGGCGGCTTCGACCATCTTCAGCCGGGCCTCGAGCTGTTCGACGTCGACTTCAAGCTGCCGCTTGGCGGCCAGCATCCCCTCCAGCTTTTGCCGCGCCCCGTCGAGGCTGCGCTGCCGGGCATGATGCATTTCCTTCAGGCTGGCGAGCGTGGCGTCGTTCGTCTTGTAGCGTTCAAACCGGTTAGCCAGATCGGTCTTTACCTGTTCGACCGAGTAATTGCGGCCGCCGTAGCGGTAACTGGTCTTCTGCAAGGCGAGGTCGTCTTTGAGCTTCATCAGCTCGACACGTTCCTTCTCCATGCGGCCTTCGGCCCCCTCGATCTTATCGGCGAGCTGACCAACCTCGACCTCTTCCTGAGCGATGACGTGCATGTTCTTGCGAATGTCGGGAATGAGGTCCTTGACCATTCGCCGCGCGCGCTCGATCTCGAATTCGATCGGCACGTTGTTTTTAACAGAGTCTTTAACCCAGCCGGCCGACGTGCGAACGTAGCTGGCCGCCTCGCGTCCGCCGAAGAGCAACAGGACGACGCCCAACGCTCCGGCACTTCCCCAAACCAATCGCTTCACCATGATTCACCCTCCCAAAAATCCGGCGGGTCAGCCGGTCTTCGCGGTAACAAGACATCTGGCACCAACCCAGCATGGTCGCCAACAAGGTTTCTTCGCCCTTGGCGGAGGAATCTTGGGAATTTTTTCAAGTGGCACCGGGATTGTGGCTCCGATCGGCGGTGAGGAAGGCGGTTGGCGACCGCATCGCTTGGAACGACCTTTCTAGATCGTCCTGTCGAAAACGCCCCGCCGCCTATTGCCGCCTTTGGCTCCCGCCAACGGACGCTTTTTTCGCGGGAGCGAAAGACGACTTCGGCATTGTTTTCAGGCCGAGTTCGCGCCTAAACCTGGAACACGCCGAGTTTGAACGGTTCCTGCTCGGCGTGGCGTGTGGCGGTTTCTAGCCCAAAGATCAGCTCTTCTCGCGTCCGGGGCGGGTCGATGATCTTGTCCACCCACCCTCGCGCCGCCGCATAACGCGGGTCCATCTGGCGCTCGTAACTCTCCTTAACGTCACTCTTCAGACGGTCCAACTTGTCGCGGTCGATCTCTTCGCCTTGCCGCTCAAGGCTCTTGATCGTGATCTCCAACAGCGTGGACGTAGCCTGCTCGCCCCCCATCACCGCGCAGCGCGCGGTCGGCCAGGCGAAAATGAACCGCGGGTCGAACGCTTTGCCGCAGAGTGCGTAGTTGCCCGCCCCGTAGGAGCCGCCGACCAGTACGGTCAATTTGGGCACGCGGCTGTTGCTGATGGCATTCACCAGCTTCGCACCCGCCTTGATGATCCCCTCACGCTCGCTATCGCGCCCGACCATGAAGCCGTTCACATCTTGAAAGAAGAGGATCGGCAGCCAGTCCTGGTTGCAGTTCATCACGAACCGGGCGGCCTTCTCCGCGCTGTCGACGTAGATCACGCCGCCGAACTGAACCGGTCCGTCGGCGGGACGCACCTGACGATGCTGATTGGCGACGATTCCCACGGGAAATCCCCCCAGCCTCGCCGTGCCGCAGACGAGCGTCTGCCCGAACTCGGCCTTGTACTCGTCGAAGCTGCCGCCGTCTAGAACGCACGCCAGCAGATCGCGCACGTCGTAGTCGCGCCGCGGACCGCCCATAACCTGATAGATTTCGCTGCCGGGCCGGGCCGGCGTCGCCGGGCTGAGCCGCGTAAACGGGGGGGGCGGCGCGGTTGGATCGGCCGCGACCGCTCCTACCAGTCGCCGCAGGCGGGCAAGGCAAGCCTCGTCGTTCGGGTCGCGGTAGTCGATCGTGCCGCTGACCTGGGCGTGCATCGCCGCGCCGCCCAGATCCTCGCTGGAAACGTTTTGTCCGATGGCGCTCTTCACCAGGGCCGGGCCGGCCAGATAAAGCCCCGACCCATCTGTCATGAGTAGCTTGTCGCAGAGAACGGGCAGATACCCGCCCCCCGCCACGCAGTTGCCCATGATGGCGGCGATCTGTCCGATGCCGGCCGCCGAGAGGACGGCGTTGTTGCGGAAGATGCGGCCAAAGTCGTCCTCGTCGGGAAACACGTCTTCCTGTAGCGGCAGGAAGACGCCGGCCGAATCGACCAGGTAAAGCAAGGGGAGGCGGTTCTGAAAGGCAATCCGCTGGCAGCGCAGGACCTTTTTCGTCGTGGCGGGAAAGAACGCGCCCGCTTTCACCGTCGCGTCATTGGCAATGATCATGTGCCGCCGGCCCTCGACGGTGCCAATGCCGCAGACCACGCCCGCTGCCGGCGCGCCGCCCCACTCCGCATACATTTCCCAGCCGGCCCAAAGACCGATCTCGAAAAAAATCGTCTCCGCGTCGATGAGGCGCTCGATCCGCTCGCGGGCGGTGAGGCGGCCCTTGGCGTGTTGCCGCTCGACGGCCGCCTGCCCGCCGCCAGTGGCGATTTCGGCCTCCAACAATGAAAAGCGGTTGACCAGCTCGGCAGGTGTTTCGGGCATGGCGAGCATCATAACAGGGCGCGGGGGCTGGGTCTTGGGCTTGGCCTCTTAGGCGGTCTTAGGCTTGGGCCTGGTCAAAATAGCGAATGCGGGGAAGAGCTATTAGCGGCCGACGAAAAGCGATTGCCGGGCATGTCGCTGGGGCGAAGAGTAGTGGTGATAGCGACGGTAATCGCGACGAAGGAGGTATCGTATGCGGGTTGTGTACGCGCTATTGCTGACGACGACGATCGCGTCCTGTGGCACAGAAGCATCGGCCGGCACGCCCCCGCCCGTGCTGGGCGCGATTCCAGCGCACAGCGCGGTGAAACGAAGCCACTACTACGTCGGCCCAGAATACCCGGCCCGCGGCATGGGCTGGTGGGGCGACGCGGCTCGTCGCTGGCGAGGTTACGGCCCGTTGGGAACGGGCGCGTACCGGGGAATGACCTACGGCTTCAACGGTTATCCGGCGCCCTACCGCGCCTATAGCTTCGGTTACCCCGGAAACGTCTTGGGTCCGCGCAACGTCGGCAACGGCTACATCTACTACACGTATTTTGGCGAAGGCTACCCGGGCTGGAAATTCTGGCCGGGACGCACCGGCCAGACTTGGTAACCCGGTCGGCGCTTGCTTCGGTGGCTCGACCAACCCTAGGATGGCCGCATGCCATCCGACATTACTCTGCACGGCGTGGTGCCGATTATCCCCACGCCATTTACCCGGGACGAGGCAATCGACTTCGAGGCGCTGGGCGCGTGTGTCCGCTTTGCCGCCGCCGGCGGTCTGTGCGCCGCCTGTTTGCCGGCCTACGCCAGCGAGTTTTACAAACTGAGCGATAGCGAACGACGCCAGGTGGTCGAGGCCGCGGTAGACGCGGCGGCCGGCAAATTGGCCATCATGGCCCAGGCCAACCATCCGTCGGCCAGGCTGGCGGCCGAACTGGCACGCGAGTACGAGTCGCTGGGAGCGAGCCTGATCTCTTTTGCCCTGCCGCGCATCTTTCCGCTCAAAGAGGTCGACCTGCTGGACTACGCGGCCACGGTCTGCCGGGCCACAACGTTGCCCGTCTTGATTCAGGATTTCAACCCGGGCGGGCCCACCGTCGGTCGCGATTTCGCGCAGAAACTCGCGGACGATTGCCCCAACTTCCGCTATTTGAAGCTGGAAGAGCCGCTCATGGGCCCGAAGGTGCGAAGCATCGTCGAGGGAACAAACGGCCGCGTGGGCGTCCTCGAAGGCTGGGGAGGCATGTACCTGCTCGACCTCATCCCGTCGGGAATCTGCGGGTTGATGCCGGGACTGGGAATCGCCGACCTGCTGTCTCGCGTCTGGGAGGCAGCCGGCGCCGGCCGGCACGCGGAAGCGGCCGATATCTTTCGCGTCTTGCTGCCGCAGATCGTCTTCTCTCTGCAGCACTCGGAGCTGTTCAACTGGGTCGAAAAACGGCTCCTCGCCGCCCGCGGGGTCTTGACCGCATCGAGCACCTTCGTGCGGCGCGCCACTTGGACCCCGGATGAAGAGACGCTGAGCCACGGCGACGAGCTGAATCGGGCCGTGGTGGAACTGGCGAGGCAACTCATCGACCGCAAACGATAGGCAGATTTGCCGTCCCTCGGTCCTTTCGAGCGGCGCCCTCCCTGAACGGTTCTTCCGTGACGACCAACTCGGAATCGACGGCTGCGACGAGGGACAACGGCGGCTTGCCGCCCTCTGCTTACCAGCTCCTCGCGTTTCTCTGCGTCGCCGCGGCCGTCTGCTACGCCCAGCGTCAGGCGATGGCCGTCGCCAAGGAGCCGCTGCAACTTGAGCGTGCACTAAGCAAAAACGAAGTCGGCTGGATCCTGTCCGCCTTTTTCGCCGGTTACTCGCTGTTTCAGGTTCCCCTGGGATGGGTCGGCGACACGTATGGCGCACGTCGCTCCCTGGCGATTTGCGTCGCCCTGTCGGCGCTGGCCACCGCGCTGTTACCGCTGGCCGGCACGTTTACCGCAACGGTGGCGCTGTGGATGCTCTGCGGTGCCGCGCAGGCGGGACTGTTTCCGATCTCAGCCAGCCTGATCGTCGCTTCGTTTCCCGGCACACGGCGAGCCATGGCGTCGGGAGCGTTGGCCAGCTCGATGTCCATTGGAGCAGCCGTCATGTCCGCAGTGGCCGGCAAATTGCTCGGTAGCCAGATCGACTGGAAGTTCGTGTTTCTGCTCGCTGCCGTGCCGGGATTCGTCTGGGGGGGAGCGTTTGTCGGCTGGTACCGCGAAAGCCCAGTGCATGCCGCAGCGCGCCGCACGCCGCTCGAGGGCCAGGTTCGCAAGTTACTGGCCACCCCGGCGCTGTGGCTGATCTGCGGGCAGCAGTTCTTACGAGCGGCGGGCTACGTTTTCTATGCGAGCTGGTTCTCGACCTACCTGCAGGAAGCCAAGTCGCTCGATATCGAAAGGGCCGGACAACTCAACGGCCTACCGCTGGCGGCGGTCGTCGTCGGCTCACCTGTCGGTGGGCTCATTTCCGACTCGCTCCTGGCGCGCACCGGCAACCGACGGCTGAGCCAGCAAGGGGTGGCGATCGTTAGCCTTCTGACCTGCGCCGGGTTGATTGCGCCGGCGTTCTGGGTCGAGGATCCATTGACGGCCACCTTACTGATCACCGCCGGCTCCTTTTTCGCGGCGATTAGCGGCCCTGTCAGCTACGCGGTGACCATGCACTTCGGGGGCGAACGGGTGGGCAGCGTCTTCGGCATCATGAACATGTGTGGGAACCTCGGCGCGATGGTCTTTCCCGCCGTCGCTCCGCAGTTGCGCACCCTAACGGGCGACTGGAGCCTGGTGCTCGTTGTGTTCGCCGGGATCTATGTCGCCGCCGCCGTTTGCTGGATGTTCCTCAACCCCGACGTGACCCTACGGCAGACGTGACGTTGCCAACCTCGCCGCAACAAGGTCGGCTCGGGCTGGCGTCGTTTGCCTTGACCTTGGTACGACGCCCGCCTACAACCTCCGGCAGAGTTGCGACCGGCTGGTCAGGTCCAAGTCCAATCGCGCAAGCACCGAGGAGAGATCTTCATGCTGGTGTTGAATCATTGTTGGCCCCGTGGCGGCCGGGAAAACCGACGTACTTTCTTGCGAGTGGGGGCTCTCGCGCTGGGCGGCTTGACGCTCGCTGACCTCCTCCGCCTGCGGGCAGCTGCCTTGCCGACCCAAGCTCGTCCCAAATCGGTCGTCATGATTCATCTCAGCGGCGGGCCGTCACACCTCGACACCTACGACATGAAGCCGCTGGCGCCGGCCGAGTACCGCGGTGAATTCCAGCCGATCGCGACCAACGTGCCGGGGATGGAAATCTGCGAACTGATGCCGATGCAAGCAAAGCTGGCCGACAGGTTCGCGATCCTTCGCGGCGCGCAGATCGCGAATCTGCATACCGGAAACATGTTCTACAGCGGCTTCCCCTGGCAAGAGTCGCCCCGCGCCTCGGTACCCGGTGAGGCACGCCGTCCGGCAGTCGGTTCGGTCGTGAGCCGTCTTCGCCCTGGTCCCAAGGAAGTCCCGCCCTATGTCAGCATCGAAAACCAGCCCGACTGGGAAAGGGCGTATTACCTCGGTGTCGAACACGAGCCGCTGCGAGTTGGGGGCTCGAGCCCCCGAGAGGCGATCGACAATCTCGGGCGCAACCGCGAGATCAGCTTGACGAGGCTCGACGACCGTCAGCGGTTGCTCGATGGTCTGGATGTGGCCCGGCGCGAACTCGAGTTGGACCCGGCGGCCATCGGTATTGATCGTTTTCAGCAGAAAGCCTTCGACATCATCACTTCCACCCGTGTTCGGGAAGCCTTCGACCTTGAGAAAGAACCGAAAGAAACGCGAGAGCGCTATGGAGACGGCCCATACCGGCACGGGCCGCACCCCGGCCGATCGCTGCTCTTGGCCCGGCGACTGATTGAGGCGGGGGTGTCGGTGGTGACGGTAGGCGTGCATGGCTGGGATACGCACCAACACAACTTCTCTTCGCTTCGTGAAATGCTCCCCGCGCTCGATCGTGGCCTTCACTCGCTGATGAGCGACCTGATCGACCGAGGAATGCTTGATGACGTGATGATTGTGATGGGAGGCGAATTTGGCCGCACGCCGAAGATCGGCGACGTGACTCCTGACGGCCGGAGCCATTGGCCGGAGGCCGGCATCTTGTGGGTGGCAGGCGGCGGTCTGCGCACGGGTCAGATCCTCGGCGGCACCGATGCCCGCGGTGAGGCCGTAGTGGGTAATCCGATCAACATGAAAAATGTGCTGGCGACGGTCTATCGCGTTCTGGGGATCGATCCGGCGACTACGATCGCCGACCACAACGGTCGCCCGCAAGTGATCCTGGATGAGCAAGATCCTTTGACGGCGCTGCTGTAACCGAAGCCATTGCCCCATCGCGTCGCCTTGCCTAGGGGGTCTCGGATCTAAGTTAGCCGATAGCGCCCGCGAACGCGGAGCCGGGTAGTGATGCCATTTCCTCCGAGTGTCAGGGAAAAATCGACTTTGGGCCGAAACGGACTGCCTAGGGCTGTGCCGGGAAATTAGGCAGCGGGATCACTTCGCAATCGCGATCACGGCCGCTAAGACGGCGGCAATGCAGACGAAGTAAGTCAGCAGGATTGTTCCGGTAGGGATGGCGCCCGGATCTGGGTGGGGGGAGACAACCTGCGCCGGCGCCTTGTACGGGTTCTCTTCCATGCCCTACAGGATACCACGGTGGGCACTACGTCAGCTTATGAACGGCCAAGGCTACGAGCAGGAGGACGGTTGCTGCGAGCAGCGGCGCGGCGAGCATCGCGATAGCCCAGCCGCGCCGATAGCAGCCCACGAGACGGTAAAGCGCAGCCGAGATTCCCCCAAATACCGCGAGCGTGAAGGGCGGTCCGCTTGTTCCTGCCCATCCTGGACCAGTGCCGATGCGCGTAGCCAGGACGAGCCACAGAAGCAAGATGGCCATTGCGACCAGAATGTCGGCGATGCCGAATTGGAACGGCTTTTCGTCCATCCCCAGATTTTAGCGTTGGCGGGGCGGAGAGTGGACAGTGGGGGATGACCACGGAATCCACCCCTGCTTGTCTTGCCACAGACGCAAGCAGGACTTAGACTTATGGCGATTAGCAGCCCTCTGGCCGGAGAGACCACCGTGGAACCAATGAAGGACCTTTATGGCCGACTTGGCAGCATCGGGCTCCCGCGCAAATACGTTAAGACAGTCGCGCTGCCAAGCTGGTGGGACGATGAAGCGGCAAGCAATCCATCTGGTTACGCAGAAGGTGCCCTGTTCATCGCTCGCCACTTGGGGCTCGAATACGAGAGTCTGGTCGATTCTAACGCCAAGATTCGCGTTTACAAACCGAAAGAGTGTAAATTCAAGAAACGCGAAGGCACGACAGACGAGGACCTGCTTCTATCGCAGTCGATCTCAGTGCGAGCGGCTCATTTAGCTGCGTCCGCGATGTCGAAGGAATATAAGGAATTGCCACCTTCGGCGGGGGAAGTCAGGCAGGAAATCCTGAGTCGCGGCGCGCGCTGCGTAAACTTGCAGGCACTTGTCGACTATTGCTGGTCTATTGGGATACCCGTGCTACATGTTTCACGCTTCCCCGCCAGCGCTCGCAAAATGGATGGCCTCGCAGCATGTGTTGAGGGGCGCCCGGTGATAGTGATCTCGCGACGCGAACATCATTCTGCGTGGCTGTTGTTCATTCTCGCCCATGAGCTTGGCCATATTGCGCATCGTCACGTATGCGATGATGCCGTTATTCTAGACGAGCGCATTGACGAAAAGAGCAGTGACAGCGAGGAGAAAGAAGCAAACGCATTTGCCATACAACTGCTCACCGGCGATCAGGACTGCCAGTTTCGTGCTACTGGTCGTTGGCCAAATGCCGAAGATTTAGCCCAATCCGCAATGGATCTTTCAAGGAAGCATGGTATAGATGCAGGACACATTGCGTTAAACTATGGCCACACGATGGGCAAGTTTTTCCCAGTGGCTAGAGCGGCCTTGAAAATAATCGAGCCTAAGCCCGAGGCGATTCGTCTTATTGGGAAATACGTAGCAAAGAACCTAGACTGGTCCATGCTGCCCAGCGAAAGCTGTGAGTTTCTGATGCGGGTCACGCAGCCGAACAGCGATGACAATGTTCCTGCCGGATAACGATGTGCTTATCAAGCTCGCCACATTTGACCTTGTGGACGAGGCGGCAAAGGCCCTTGGCGTCAATTTTTCAGAGACCTACATCCTGCCTACGGCCAAGTATGTCTTTAGGGTCAAGAACCCTGCCAAGGCAGCCAATAAGTACGGCGCTAAGGCGGCGTCTAGGTTGGCAGACATCGTAAGATCGACCAAAGAAATAAGCTGGGTCGATCATGAAGATGTACAAAAATTTGAGACGATAGCTGGAATTGATCCGGGAGAAGCGGTTTTATTCTCCGCGACCAAAGAGCGCGACGACTTCCTGATTGCTACCGGTGACAAGCGGTGCATTAAAACATTGGTCGCTCATCCGCAATGTACGGACATCGTTGAACGGGTGGCTGGCAAGGTGGTCTGTTTCGAGCAGGTTATCGGCCGGACATGCGGCAACGCAGGCTTTGCTCTTGTCCGTGAACGCGTATGCCCGGCTCTCTCGTGTGATGGAACCATTGGCAATGCGTTTGCGAACGGACTCTCCACGGTCGAAGGGGATGCGATTGCCTATCTGGACGGACGAACGCAGGAATTGCGGATGTTGGCTAGGGACATTCTTGCGAAATGACGACTTGGCTGCCGCGCCTAGGCACCCATCAACTCCGCGAACGTCCATGGCCGATTGGTCAACCCGGCCGCCATCGCGGGCGTCATGTGGTCCTCAAGCGTGCGGGGTTGCCAGCAGAAGTTGAAGTAAGCCATGTGCAGCGTGACCGCCCATTCCAGGCATTCCAGTTTCTTGGAGAAACCGAGGGCCAACCGCGTGAACCTCTTCATGAAGGTCCGCACGGTCAGGTTTGATCGCTCGACGTGGCTCGTGCATATCGACCGCTCTTTGCCGTCCAGGTTGAACACCGCTCGCCGCTTGCTGCCGACTATTTCGCTCGGCTGGTAGACGATATTTGAGTTCCGGAATTCCTTCACGATGGTTCCGAACCTGGCGTAGGGACCAAGGAACATGTCGACCGCTTCTGGGTAGGCCACGAAGGCGTCGGTCGAAATCTGAATCACCGGCCGATAGCTGCCGGCGCCGAAAGCGTGGCGATCGCTCGCGTGCGGGCCGGGGAACCAAAGCCGAGAGGCAAGCTGCCGCATAAAGCGGCGAGCATTATCCCCGGTCCGCTTGCCGACCAAGAAAGCCGGAATCAACATCGACTGTTGGTCGATGCCGTACCAGAGATATTCGTCCCCGATGTCGTGGCGCAGGGCCTTCTCTTCGACAGTCAGCCGGGCTTGTTTCTTGCCGACGAACGTCCACATTTCGTCAACCTCGACGTGGCCCAGGTGGAGGTTCTGAAACTCCCGGTCCATGACGTTCTGGCAATGCCCGGCCGCCCATTCAAGCTGCCGTAGGACCGTGCGAATGCTGGTGCCCATCAAGCGGGTGATGGAGCGAATCGAATTCCCCTCGCACAAGAGGCGGAGAATGTCGTTTCGTTTTTCGATGCTCATGATGTTGGCCATAGCGACCGACTCCCTTTTGAAAGGGCTGGTCGCTAGAATCGAGCTTGCTAGAGCAGTCTGGCGACCAGCCGGATTGTTTTGACCCCGGTTCCGACGCCAATCGGTTCCGGGGTTGTTTTGTCTGCCGTTATTGTAAAGACAATAACATGACGGTCAAGCGCGAGTGCCACTTGACGCGTAAGTTTTTTGTCCTTACGATTCCGATATGGTGAGACCAAAGAAACAAGAGGGCTCGGCTCGCGACAAGCTGATGCAAGTGCGCGTTCAGCAACGTGAGTACGAATCATTCAAAGAGGCCGCCACGGCGGCTGGGCTAGACCTGTCTGGTTGGGTGCGCCAGCAATTGCTACTGGCTGCAAAACGCGACATACGCCGCTATACTTAGGGGCATGCCCAGGTGCCTACAGGGGGACAACGCATGAACGCGATGGGGATTCGTGTTGCCAAAGACTATTTCCGATGGGCGGTCGTTTCAAAAAATGAGGACGAACTCAACATCGTCGCCAAAGGAAAGATGTCGGCACCTAAGACCTACGATGAAGCCGACTCGCTTGCGTGGTATCGGGAGCGCGTACAGACGATCGCAAAGCAGCACGGGGCCAAAATGGCCGCCGTTCGGTTTTCAGAGACATTCCTTGGCCGCGGTCGCGGGCCGACTTCTAAGGTTCTCGAAAGCATGCTCATGCGCGCCAGGATCGAAGGTGTAATCACCGAGGCGCTACGGGCCGATGGCCTTCCTGTCGGCACCGGCGGCTGGCAAAAGATATCGGCGCGCATGGGAACAAGGTCAGCCAAGGCGTACACAGATTCGGGCGAGGTTCGCGGCCTTTCGATTGCCGACGAGCCGGAGGAGTTGCAGGACGCGATTACAGCCGCCATATCCATGTTTGGAAAGTGAGGAAAGGATGGCCAAGGTTTTGGCAAGTACGGGAACACTTGAGATTGTTACGTCTGAGTTTGACTACGAGCAGCTAGACCTTAAACAAGCATAGCCAGAAGCCGGGCGGCCGCGGCCGCGGCGAAAAAAATCGAAAACCTCCGGCGTTTTGGGGCGTATTTGTGTTGAACGCCAACAAACACGCCACACCTGCACGGAGGTTTTCGAGTGAGC
>DASZPH010000095.1:0-14171 GCA_035550375.1 Pirellulales bacterium
CGGGCTGCGGCTTTAGGCGACGACGACCGACTCAGCCAATGGATCCTCAATCGCCCCGGTTCCCCTTTTTACCGAAGATCGACTGCCGACCAGGATCCACTGGCCTGCGCTGCCTAAAAATCAAATCACCTTATGCACCCGGCGGGCGGCCGCGCTCGCGCCCGGTGCTCTGGGATTCTCCAGCGCCGGTGGGCCACGCGATTAGAGGTGGCCACAGTGAACGCGCAGTTTGCGGCACTGGTCGAGCGCCTCGCGCGTCACCGAAAGGGCCTCGTCGGTGATCTGCTCCAACTGGCGGGCGTCGGCCAGCGCCTGGCTGATCTTATCCGAGGACTCGCCGGCGGGGACCGGCCGCGACTGCCGTCCGATGAGGTAGCCGATCAAGGCCACGGCCGGCAGCGCGATCGACGTGGGAATGCTCGGAAGCTGCTCGGCCCACAGGAAGGAAGGCATGCCAACCACTGTCAAGGAGAAGGAAACGCGCCCAGATCCACTATAGCTTTTTGCGAACCCGGCACCGGCATAAACGGCGCAAGCCGCGCGGTCGGTCGCCCCGGGCTAGACGGTTGCTAGACGGCCGAGAAGTGCTCGGCTGTGGCGCGCGGCGAGGCCACGGGTGGCTGGCCATGGATCCGCAGTTTGCGGCACTGGTCGAGCGCCTCGCGCGTCACCGAAAGGACTTCGTCGGTGATCTGCTCCAACTGACGGGCGTCGGCCAGCGCCCGGCTGATTTTCTCGGCCGAATCGTCGGCTGGAGCCGTCGGCCGCGACTGGCGACCCACCAGGTAACCAAGGAGGGCCACCGCGGCCAGCGCCATGGCCGCAGGAATGCTCGGAACCTGTTCCGCCCACATGAAAAGAGGCATGCCACCACCGGGAGGACGCGAAACTTGCTACGTCTATGTAGCTTTTTGTGTGCCTCCCGGCGTCGGCATAATCGCCACAAGCCGCGTCGGCGGAACATCAGGGCTCGCCGTCTTTCAGCTCCCACGACTCGTCGAAAAAGCCCGCGGCGGCCACTTTGCCAGGCCAGAGGGCGTCGGGCGGAGTACGCAAGTCGATCACCGCCCAGTCGGGCAGTTTGGGCACTTGCCGGGCGTTGTTGAGATGGGCGTAATCGCGAAAGGTGAAGCCGCTGTTGAGCACCACGTAGCGTTCGGGGTTGAGGGGGTTGGGATAGATCATGACCAGGGCGTGGTGGTCAGTCGTGTACCGCCCCTCGCCCGCGGTGATCTCGCCCTTCTTCCAGGAGATGGGAAGCTTATCGGCGATTTTTGCCATCAAGGTGTTACTTGCCGGGTCGCCCCACAGCACCAGGTTCGCCCCGGCAATGTCGTCGTCCGTCACTTCGCTGTCGAGCTTGACGATGGCCGTCCCGCGGAAATGACGCCGCCAGTGCTCGATGGCCCGCTCGAGTTCGCCGGCGGCCCATTTTCCGACCGCCTCATTCGCCGCCTCTCCCGTCGGCCGGACGAAGATAAAGCGGTCCATGAAGGCGTCGTCGATCGGCCCTTGCAGATTGTGGCGTTTTCGCAATCCCTTGACCGGGCGTGGGCCGACCTCCCAGCCCCCGTCGGCCAGATGAAGCTGGGCGTGCCACGAGCGATCGGTCAGCGGTTGCGGCAGGTGGACCTCCTGGTTGTCGACGAAGGCCGAAATCGGTTGGTCGGCGTCCAGCGGACACCAGCCGGGCGGAAAATCGAACGCCAGGTCGGTCACGTTGTCGGTGTTCACATCGAGCGAGGAGGTGTCGGACAGCACGACCTCCACGGCCGAGCGCTGCCAGTGCTCGTGAATTCCTTCCACCGTCACCCAGCTCATCCGGTTGTATTTGAGCGTGTAGGTGACAAGGTGGACGGCCGTGGGATGGCGGTCCCGACCGATTTCTGCCAGGCTGTCCATGCTCCGTTCTACCTCAGCCGCCGAATCGGGGTGGTAGCTGTGCCCGGTGTCGGCACCGATCACGTGACGCAATTTCATGCCGGCTTCCTCAAGTGCCTTCTCCATCACGTCGGCCGCCTGCTTCTGCACGTCCTTCTCGCCGCTGTAGGCGATGGTGGGACAGTGGAACAGGTTCGGCGCCCAGTCGGTGCAGTCGTAGAGGTGGTAGAGCCGTTCTTCGAACCAGGTCGGCACGGCCGACTCTTTCTGAAAATGCTTCAAGAAGGCCGGAGTTTCCGAAAAGCCGGCTCCGGGATTGGCCGCGAACCAGCGATCGGCGTAGTGGACCGCAAAGTGCCAGCAGGCCGCCCCGCCCATCGAAAAGCCGCGCACCGCCACCAATTCTGGATCGACGCGGTAATGGCGTTCGACGGCAGCCAGCGCCTCGAGCACGTCGACCTCGCCGGCGAATTTGAAGGCGTTGCAGTAGCGGCCGTAGGGATGGAGCACGAGCGTATCGCGCGGTGTAAACTGGCCCGCGTTCTTGCGGCGGTCCTGGACAAAGTTCAACTCGCTGAGCTGTTCGCCGCGGCCGTGAAACCAGATGTCGAGCCGATGGCGCACCTGGCCCTTGAAGTCATACGATTCGGGCACGACGAGGCCATAGGGTTGCACCGACCCGTCGATGCGCGACACGTAGCCGCGCACCACAAGTCCCGTTGCGGCTGTCCAGGGGGCATTGCCTTCGGCAAGCTGGAGGGCGCGTTGACGCCCTTCACGGACCAGCTCGTCGGCCACGTCGAGCTCTTTAGCGTCGAAGAACTCGTTGTACTCGAGGGCATCGTGCACGGCCTTGGCAAAGATCCGCACATCGGGGAGCAGGTCGCCCACGCGTTTGTCGCGCCGTTGTTCCAGTTCAGCGATCTCACGCTCAAGCGCTCCCAGCTCCTCGCGCAAACGGGCGGCCCGGTCAGCAGGCACTTCGATGCCCGGCTTGGGAACGCGGCGGACCTTGCCGGGCAGGTTATCCGAGGGACCATCGGCGCGGGCAAGGCCGATTACAGAGAGAAACAGAAGGGCGACAGCGACGCGAGGCATAGCTTTGTCCGGAAGGCGGAGACCGTTTCCAAGACGGTCACTTTAGGACGCGGCCCGATGGCGTGCAAGCCGGAGTCGGCGTGTTACCGACGAGAGACGCAAGTGCCGCCAGATACGGTGGCGACTCCCATTCCCTCGTGCGCCGATTGCGCTGCCTGCGCGGCGAATGATCGGGGAGACGCGCGCCGGTCGTCCCGCCTGCGAGCTTATTTGGCGTCGGCCGGAGGGTCGCTTTCCTTCGCCGGCGCCTCGGCCGGCTTGTCACTCTCTGTGGAAGCGTCGCCGGCTTTCTCCTCGTCGGTTTTCTCCTCCGGGACCGGTTGCGTTTCACCTTCCGCATTCGCACCGGCCCCTTTTTCGCCTTCCCCATTTTCATCCACCGCCGGCTGACCGGCCGGTTGTTGGCCGATGGTCTCCATGAATTCCGGGGGAATCGGGATGGCGTTTCGGATCATCATGTTGCGCGCCACGTCCATCAACGCAAAATCCTTCGGGAAAGACGGCTCGTCGAGCTGCTTCAGGACGTCAAAGTATCCCCTGATCGCATCCTCGATACTCGTGCCGCCGATGGCATCGTCTGCCATCTCCGGGAACTGATCCACGACCTTACGCCAGTTGGCGAACGCCTCCTCGTACGTCCGGCGGGCCTCGGGCAACTGGGTGAGCTTGTAGAGCTCGTCCGCCTCGTAGATCAGCCGACGCGCGTTCAGGGCCGGATCCGTCTTCTCAAGCTGGCACCGCATCCGCCAGTACTTGAAGTTCACCACGTCCCGCTCGCGGCCGATGATGTTGGCCCGCTCTTGCAGCTTTACGGCGTCCTCGACGAGTTTTTGGGCCTCCTCGCGACGGGCTTGGCCGACCCGGTCGGCCAGCTCCTTCATACTCACGTTCAGCCTGATCTGCGCCTCGAACGCCACCCTCATCTGCTCGGGTGTTCGCTTTTGCTGAGGCACATCCATCGCATCCCGCTCGTCTTGCGTCAGCTTGGCACGGCGCTCCTCGATGATTTTTTGGCGCAGGTCCGGCTCGATGTCGTCGAGCTTCTTGGCGACGGCTGTGACCTGCTCCATCAGCGGCTCGTATTCGCTCAGGCGGATCTCGATGCCGAAGGTGGTGGGAATCGAGCGCTGCCCGAACCTGGTCCAGTAGCCGTCCGCGTCGGTCCAGGCCACTTTGCCCTTCTCCTCAAAGATGCCGTCCTCCGCCAGCGCGATGGCGTAGTCGATCTGGCACATGGCCGGCTCGCTAAAGAACACCAGCGGATTCTGGCGCCGGATCGACGCGCCGCGGTCTTCGACGAGGTGAATGGCCTTCTCGAAGTACTCCTGGCCCACCAGCCAGTTGTCGCGGCGGTTCTGCGGGCGGAGCCGGTGGTCGGGGAATTCCTCGTCGTCGTCCTCGCGAAACAGCCGCCGGTACTGCACTTTTTCGTCGGCCGTTCCCATCTTCTGGCCCGTCGTCCAGCCCACGTCGTACAAGACCCGCGGCTCGTGATCGTTGTAGCGAAAGCCGCGGAGAAGGAACTTGATCCCCTCCTTCACCCAGAAATACCGGTCGTGGTAGTCGTCCCATTCGACCGAAATGTTGTACGACACGTTCCATGCTTGATATCGCCACACGGTGATGAAGTGGGGCTCGAGCTTGGTGATCTGGTCCAGCGTTGCTTGCAGGCCGTCCCAATCTTCTTTCATCTTCGCTTGCTCGGCCTTGTGCCAGAGCAGGTTGGCTGCCACGCCGCGCAAGCCGAGCGTGGCCAGCTTGATGGTCTCGCCCGTCGGATCGATCTCGCCCAGGCTTGACTCGCTGATCTGGTACTCTTTGCGCAACTGCGCGAGCTTGCCTCCCTCGCTAACCTCGTTGTTGGCGCCGACGACCGAGGGCTGGCTGTAGATCGAAAGGGGAACCAGCAGCAAGGCGATAATCACGATGTAAACCAGCTTGCGAACAAACGAACTGCGGTTCACTTCGCCACCTCGCGCATCTTGAAGAACAGGAAACCGAGAATCATGACTGGAATGAAGTAGCCCACCGCCATCGTCACGTGAATGGTGAGCACGTCGAGCGGAATGTTGTACCCCTTGGCCACGTAATTGACGTCGCTGAGCGATTCGAGGTCGGGCAAGGTGTGGGCGGCGATGTACAAGGGGCCGCGGAACAGAAGCTTATCGCTCCAGAGCAAGACGACCGTTGTGATGCTCCTTTCCAATTCCGAGGTGAGGTTGTTCTGCGTCAGGATGCGGTACAGCGATTCCATGGGACCGCCCCCCAGGGCGATGCCCCGGCCCAACTCGTCCAGAAACTCGCGAAAGTAGCCGCCCACCATCGTGGCGATGGTAGCCAGCATCGAAACAGGCCCGTTGAGAAAGGTGCTCCAGGTGACGCCCACGGCCGTGATGAGCACCATCTGCAGCCAGATGGCCACGTATCCCTTGGCGAAATTGATCCAGGGGGTCCCTTCGCGCTTGAAGAGATAGACGTCGGGCTTGGCCACGCCAAAAAACTGCGCCCGTTCCAGGCAGCCGATTTCCACGTCGAGCTCCCCGTCGTCCGACACGACGTCGCGGAACAGGTCGACCTCGGCTCCCTTGTCTTTGAACTTAAGCGGGATCTTGTGGCGGTCGATCGCAAATTCTTTCGCTACAAAGTTGCGGAGCAGGTACTTGACCTTGGGGTTTTTGGGATTGCGGAGCGTGATCGATCCCGAGATCCCCTTTTCCACGTCACCCTTGTAGGTGCGGAACACGCGGATGGTCATGTCGAGGTTGATGCCGTCGGGAAAATCGTCCGGCCGCACCCCGGAAAAGCGCCAGATGGCGGCCGCAGGCGTTCCCCCCTCGATGTAGCTGCGGTATAGCCACTCGTTGCCGACGTTGATGCCTTTTTCAGCCGGGCGGCCGCTACGATCGAGAAACGACAGCTTGCCGTAGACGGGGACGCGGGCCTTGAACTGGTTGGCTGCTGGACCGACCCGGTACTCGGTCTTGCCATCGCGGGTCACCGCGGTGACCTCGTGCACGTGACCCTGGGCCGGCTCGCTGATGCCATGACCGTTCTCATCGAGCACCACCTGGTGGCGGTGTTCGCGGGTGACCGTGGTCTGGCCTTCCTTGCCCGGCCGGGCCACGCCGCCGGGCCCCGCGCTGCGCGGATCGAGATCGTCTTCACTCAGTTCGTGGGTATGGTCGAGCGTTCGCACGACGAAGCCATAGCTGAAGACGCCCATCACCAGGAGCAAGCCCGTTCCCACGGCCGCAAAACCGAGCGTCCGGCCCAGGATGATCTCGGTCGTCCGCACCGGCTTGGTAACGATGGTGTGAATCGTGCGGTTCTGAATGTCGGCGGGCAGACTGAAGGCGCTCAGAATGAGGGCCATGAGCAGAATCAGGTAGCTCGTGGCCGTGAGCACGAAGCTCAGATAGAGCTCGGCGGGATCGGTCTTGCCGGGGTTGAGAAACCAGCCGGCGAAGAGCAAGATCACCACGAAGACGATGAAGGCCGCGATCACGCGGCGGCGAATCGATTCCTGCACGGCCAATCGAGACAGGGCGAACACGCGACGGGGTGAGGTGTGCGCCAGGTCGTCCGTCAGGTTCACCAGCGCTTTGAAAATCAAGTCGCCCGCTTTCATCGGTCCGTAGCGCACCGACGAAAGGATCCAGCTCACGAGCAGCCCGAAGACGATCACGCCCGTCATCGTGAGCAGCCAGATCCAGAACGCGCCGGGATTGTAGCCGGCGGAGAACAGCCACTCCAGGTAAGGAGGATAAGGGTTTTCCAGAACCATGGGAAACTTGACGGTGGAAGGAGAAAGAGTCGAAAGGCGCCGGCACGCGAGCGTCAGTTTTCCACGCGGGCACGGCGGCCGGGCCGCGCTTCGCTTTCCTGCACGATACTGAGGAAAAGCTCCTCGAGCGTGCTGGTGGGGTTGTCCATCGACACCAGGTTACCGTTGTGCCGGGCGATGACCGCCTTGATCTCGTCCTTGGCGGCATCGCTTAAGCCCGATGCCCGAATCTCGGTAACGTCGCGAATCTTCAGCAGGCTGTCGACACGGCCCAGCTCTCTCAACTCGCCCTGATGCAAAATCGCGATACGATCACAGACGTCCTGCACGTCGGCCAGCAGGTGGCTGCACATGAGGACCGTCTTCCCTTTTTCCCGCAACTCGATGATCAGGTCTTTCATTTCGCGGCAGCCGATCGGGTCGAGGCCGGTGGTCGGTTCGTCGAGCACGATCAGTTCGGGGTCGTTAATCAGGGCCTGCGCGAGACCGATGCGCCGGGTCATACCTTTGGAGTATTCCCGGAGCTGGCGCCGCTTGGCCCAGTCCAGCTTGACCATGTGAATCAGCTCGCCGATGCGCTGGCGACGGACGTGGGCCGGCATGTCGAAGAGACGGCCGTAGAAATCGAGGGTCTCTTCGGCGTTGAGGAAGCGGTAGAGATACGACTCTTCGGGCAGATAGCCGATACGTTCATTTTTTGTGACGTCGGAGGCGTCTTTACCGAAGACGAGGGCCTGACCGCCGGTAGGAAAGAGCAGGCCCAGGAGGAGCTTGATGGTGGTCGTCTTGCCCGATCCGTTTGGTCCCAGAAGGCCAAAGATCTCACCGCGGCGCACTTCGAGGTCGAGGGCCTTCAGAGCCCGAACCTTCTGGCGACCCCAAAAGTCTCGATAGATTTTGGAGAGGTTACGGGTCTCAATGACGACGTCGGTCCGCGGCTCCGGGGACGCGCTCGGGGCCGATTCGAGGACGGCGGGCGATGCCATGAATAGATGCCTTAGGTAAGACGGATGACAATTTGAACTCGTGTACGCAAATGCGGCGGCTTCGGTTCGTTGAACGAGCCCGAAATTCTGCCGCCACGCTCATCTGCCGGCCCCGCCACGGGTCAGCTTCGGGCGTCTGGCGAACCGACACCGAAAGGGGCGCGGCGCCAGCGGGGCGCCTTGCAAGCGCCGATATTTTGCTCCGCCCCGCTAAAAACCTGCTCCGCCAGGTCGTGCCGCAACGCGGAACCGCACGCCGAGCGGTGGGCAGACTCGATCGAAACCAGAACCTCACTATAAAAGGGGCTTAGACGGGTTTCAAGCGAGGGCGCTCCAGCTTACAGCCAACCGAGCCACATCGTCCCACCGATCACCCCGCCGACTAGCGCCCAGGCCCAGGCTGGGACAAACCAGATATGGCCGCCGGCGTCCGGCGCGATCAGCCGGGCGTCTTCGGTTTCGTTGCGGATGCGTATCACGAGGTCAAACAGGATGACGGCCAGACATCCTCCTAAGGCCGCGGCACTGCCATTGCGAAAGAGCGAGTAAACGCCACCTCCGCAGACAACGCCAACGAGCACCGCGAAGATGACATTATCGTTGTAGACGATCATTGCTGAAGACCCGTTAGGGCTTAATGAGATAAGCGTGCAGGGCTAACGAATCCGTATGCAGGTCGGGCGGGCCGCGTCACAGGAAGCGTGGCGCGGGTACCGGCAAGACGTGCGGTTCTTTCAAGGGCGGCTCGTCGGCCGGCCGATCGCGAAGCGTCAACACGGGCGAGCGCGCGTGCCGAAGCACATATTCCGCCACGCTCCCCATCAGTAGATGAGTAAGCGCGCTTCGTCCGTGGGTGCCCATGACGATCAGGTCGCAACCACGCTCTTGAGCGGTCCAACAGATGACCGCCCCCGCCGGACCGGCGTGCAGCAATCGCACCACACGCACCTCATCGGCGACGGGTATGCGGTCGAGCTGTTCCCGTAAGGTCGGATCGGACGGGTGCTCTTGCCCCATCAGGTTGAGCGTCTCGGGCACGTCGAAGGCGTGCAACAGCACAAGCTCCGCCGAGGTTTGCTTGGCAAGCTCGTTGGCATAGGCAAACGCCCGCCCGGATGCGTGCGAAAAATCGATCGGGCAAAGAATTCGTTTTATGAGCGGAATGTTCGACATCTGTTTGCTCCGCATTAAGGACGACTTTTGGGCCGGGTTCGCATTCTGAGGCAACTCCGACCGCTTGGCAACCAGCGCTTTTCCTCGCCGGGCGCATGGCACGACCCCTGCGATTCTTAGCTGTTGCCGCGACGACCGCAGAAAAGGCCGGCCGCTCGTACACGGCCAGAGGCACTGTGGCGGCCGCGCCACCCACCGGATCAGGCGCCTCTAAGAGACCAATTCTGGCAGGGGCTGAGCGTTGTCTTCAACCAGGTATTGCGGTCGGCCGTTGAGATCGTTAACCGTCGTGAGGCCAACGTCGATACCGAGATGCCTAAACAGCGTGGCGTAGACTTCGCCGAACGTCACCGGCCGGGAGACCGCTTCCCCTGCGATGCGGTCGGTCGTGCCGATCACCTGCCCGTGCCGCATCCTGCCGCCAGCCATTAAGGCGCAATTCACCTGCGGCCAATGGTCCCGACCCACGATGGGGCTGATCTTCGGCGTCCGGCCAAATTCTCCCCAAATGACGACGGCGCAATCGTCAGCCAGTCCTCGCAGATGCAGGTCTTCCACGAGCGCACTGACGCATTGATCGAAGATCGGAAAATCCTCGGCTTCCCGCAGGAAGATGGAGTTATTGGCCCGGCCCTCGGCGTTCATGCCACCGTGCCAGTCCCACTTGCTGTAATTCAGCGTGACGACGCGGACCCCGGCTTCGATCATTCGCCGGGCGAGCAGCAGGCTTTGCGGCACGCGCGGTGCGCCGTTCCCGTCCATCATGATCTTCGGGTCACCGGTTCCGTAACGCGCCACCGTACGCGGATCTTCGCGCGAGATATCGAGGGCCTCGGCCAGCTTCGATGAGGTGAGCAGCCCTATCGCCTGTTCGGTGAATTCGTCGAGGCCCGTCATCATCGATGTTTGATCGATGTCCCGTCGAATGCCGTCGAAACTCTTCAGGAGTGACTTCCTGTCGGCCAGGCGTTCCAAGCTCACACCGTTGAGGACCATGTCGTTTCGCGTATCGCCCAGCGGCCGGAATGGGGAATGCGCCATTCCGACAAATCCCGGACCTGGTTCGTTGTAAGGACCGTGAGTGCAGGTGTAGCAGAGGCTCACATACGGCGGAGATTCGGGACGAGCCGAACCCTGAACCTTTGACACCACCGTCCCGAACTGCGGCCACCCGCCGGCCGGCTTGGGCCTCCTCGGATCGTGCCCGTTGAAGACCTGGATGGCATCGTGATCGTGCTGATTGCCGACCAGCGAGCGAATCACCGTCAACTTGTCCGCCAGGCTTGCGAGACGGGGAAAGGCCTCACAGATTTCGAATCCGGGAACTTTGGTCGCGATCGGCCGCCACGGCCCGGCAATTTCCTTCGGCGCGTGCGGCTTCAGATCAAACATGTCCTGATGCGGCGGGCCGCCCACCAAATAGATCATGATCACCGATTTCGGCGACTTCCGACCCGCCACCGATTCCGCCCGCAAAATCTCCGGCAGGGTCCACCCGCCGACTGTTCCCATCGCGGCGAGCGTACCAATCCTCAAGAGGTCGCGTCGCGAGACGCCGTCGCAGAAATCGCGAGTGGAATGGGCACGTCCAGAAATCGTCAACATGCTCGAACTCCGGCAAGCAGCGATGTTCAGAAAGTTACGACCGTCGTGGCTAGTCCTTTATATCAACGAAAGTGCATGGGTGAAATTCTGATTTCAGCCAACGATGCCTCGCGTGGCGGCAAGTCCGCTCCGGCGCCTCCCGACCGCGGTGGTCGGATCGTCCAAGCCAGGCGACACGCGGAACCCGAAAGGTTCGCCGCTTAGAAATAATGCGGCATGCCGAGGATCTCGGCGATCACGTCGTTGTACGGAGGTTGGTCCTGCAGACCGGCGAAAAGGGCATCGACCGCCGAAGCGGCGAGATCCCCTTGAAAATAGAGGTTGTCCCAGCCGTTGCCCGTGATGTCGGCCAAACCGTAGGCGCCGACCGCGGGAGTTCCCGGCGCGCCGACCGATCCGGCCGCGGCCGGGAAATCACCGTTAAGCAGCTTGTGTTCGGCTTCAGGCGTGCTCAAGAAAGTCTGCACCAGCGCGGTCCGAAAAGCGAGCGGCGAACTGGTCGGTGGGAAAGACGGCAGAGGCGAGGTGAACAACCTTGTCCAGAACGCGATTCCGGACGAATCGCCCGACCGCCCCAGCAAGTCACGATACAAGCTGCCCACAAAACCGCTGTCTGTGCCGCCCGCGTCGGCGAAATATTCGTCGGAACCAACAATCCCGGCCAGCACATTCTCCTCGTCCGCTCCGCTGGCGAGGACCGCGGTCCAGAATTGCAACCCTTGGCTGTCGGGCGCGCGTCTGAGGAAATCGTGATACATCCCCGCGACCAGATGCTGCCAGTATTCCGGCGAATCCAGAAATCGCAACACGAGCTGGTGCTGTGCCGCGACGGCCCCGTTGCCGGCCGCCAGTTGCGCGTAGTCGGCGACCCAAAACGCTTGCCCCTGCGGTTCGGGCTCGCGGCCCAACAACTCGCGATAGAGATTGTCGATAAGCGTCGCCGCGGTGCCGTCGCCGGCCTGCCCGTTGAGGTATGTGGCGCTGTGCCCGGAAACGGCCGGATTGACGGCGAAACTGTCCGACTCGAAGCCCGACAACGAATGTGTCGCATCGGCGGCCGAAAGTTTGTAGCTCCCGGCCGCGTCGACCACGAGATTGCCGAAGGTTGCCACACCGGCAACCGCTGGCTGAGTGAAGGTGCCGCTGGCGAACGCGCCGCCTGGAGGGCTGGCGATGCCGACGGTGACTTGTGAAGTATCGCCGGTTTCCAGATTGCCGAAGCTGTCTTTGATCGAGACCTGCACGCCGCTGATGCCGTTGATCGTCTGGCCGGCGGTCGTCGTCGTCGGCTGGGCGGTAAATACCAGTTGGCTGGCGCCTGCCGGGTCGATATTGAAGCTTGTTGAATCGAAGCCCGACAGCGAGTCCGTCGCATCGGCGGCCGAAAGCTTGTAGCTGCCGGCCGCGTCGATCACGAGATTGCCGAAGGTTGCCACACCGGCAACCGCTAGCTGAGTGAAGGTGCCGCTGGCAAACGCGCCGCCTAGAGGACTGGCGATGCCGAAGGTGACTTGTGAAGTGTCGCCGGTTTCCAGATTGCCGAAGCTGTCCTTGATCGAGACCTGCACGCCGCTGATGCCGTTGATCGTCTGGCCGGCGATCGTCGTCGTCGGCTGGGCGGTAAATACCAGTTCGCTAGCACCGGCCGGGCTCACAGTGAAGCTTGTTGACTCGAAGTCCGACAGCGAGTCCGTCGCATCGGCGGCCGAGAGTTTGTAAGTTCCGGCCCCGTCGAGGATCAGGTTCCCGAACGTTGCGACGCCGTTTACGGCGTGAGCGCTCAGCGTGCTCGTTGCCGTGAAGCTTTGGCCGGCCGGACCGCTGGCAATGTTGATCGTCACCAGCGAGTTGTCGCCACTGAGCACATGGCCAAATTGATCGACAATTTCGACCTGCACCCCCGTTGGCGAGTCGATGGCGTCGCCAGCGGTGGTGACCGAGGGCTGTTGCGAAAACACGAGTGAGGTGGGCCCGGGAGGCGAATTGGTCGCGAGGGTGAAGTTGTTTGCGTTGTAGTGTGGTGAGAGCGAAAGCCCGCCGCCCAGACCGGGAACGTTGACGCTGCCGAAGGTGCCGGTGAGTCCGCTCCCGGCGCCGGTAGTAATGAGCTGAAAGCTCTCGCCGGGGCCCGGACTGAAGCCATTAGCGAGGCTGGCGGTGAGCGTACCGGCCAGAGCCGCGCCACTTGAGTTCCCACTGGCGACGAGTCGTCCGAACTGCCCGCTCGCCGATGTCCCGCCGATCTGCTCGTCAAGTGTCGCCGTCGAAGCTTGCGAATAACTACCTTGCAGAGTGAGGGTGCTGCCGACACCGACCGTGAGAGTACCGTTGTTCGTCAGGGCGGTGTTGGTGGTCAGGGTAGCGCCGTTCAGCAGCGCCAGGCTGCTGCCGGCGCCAATTTCGCTCAAGCCGGCAAGGGCGTTGACGGTGCCACTGCTGCTATGAGCGAGGATACTCGCGCCGGTGCCGTCGACGATCAGGTTGGCGGCGTCTGTGGCAATGGCAATCTGGGGCAGCAGTAGCACTCCGCCGGTGGCCTTCCAGGTACCGCCGGTCAGGGTGCCCGCGGCAAAGTTGGCCAAGGTGCCGGAGACTACGAGCGTTCCGCCGCTGGTATCCGCGTCGATCGTTCCTTGGTTGACGAGCGTGCTGGCAGCCGCGCCGACGGCACCATCGTTGCCCTCGATGGTGACGCCGCTGCCGATGGTGAGCGTCTGCCCGCCGAACGACTGGATCAGCCGGTCGCTACTGCTTCCGCCCAGTACCACGATTCCGGTGGCGCCGGCGGTCGCGCCGAGCGTCTGATCGCCGTTGAAAAACAGCACCGAGGTGCTGCTGCCGGCGGCATTGCCCACGTTGAGCGTTACGTTGTCTAGGCTCAGGCCACCCGTGACGGTCGCCGTCGCGCCGTTGTTGGTCGAGAAGTCGATCGGGCTGTCAAGCGTCTCGGCGTTGAGCGTGCCGCCTTGCCCGGTGGCGAGAAGGGTGGCGCCGCTGGCCGAGAACGTGCCGGCGCTCAGTTCGCCGCCGACGAGGTTCCAACTGCCGGTACTGGCGTTCAAGGCCACGTCGCCGGTCAGTTTGCCCGTCAGGTTCACGGTGCTGGCGGCGTCGCGGCTGAAAGTTCCCAGCCCGGCCTGGGTGAACGCGCCGTTGAGGTTCATGGTGGAGGCGGTCGTGCTGATCGTACCCAGGTTGGTCCAGGGGTCGGCCGGGTTATTGTCGATTCCCAGCGTGCCGCCGCCGGTGACGCCGATGGTGGCCCCGGCCTCGTTCGTCCATGTGCCGGCGCTGCTGCCTAGAACGGTCAAGCTGCCGCCAGAGTCCGCTTTGATGGTGCCACTGTTGGAACCGTTCGCGCCTAGGGCCACGTTGATCGTTCCGCCGCTGGTATCCGCGTCGATGGTTCCGTGGTTGACCAGCGTGCTGGCAGCGCCGCCGACGATGCCGTCGTCGCCCCGGATGGTGATGCCGTTGCCGATCGTCAGCGTCTGCCCGCCGAACGACTGGATCAGCCGGTCGTTGCTGCTTCCGCCCAGCACCACGATTCCGGTGGCGCCGGCGGACGTGCCGAGTGTCTGATCGCCGTTGAACAACAGCACCGCGTTGCTGCTGCCGGCGGCGTTACCGACGTTGAGCGTTAC